>DAOTTL010000468.1:0-11774 GCA_034438135.1 Ktedonobacteraceae bacterium
ATCAGAAAGGCCCAGGGTTGGTTAAGAATGGCAAGTACAAAAACCAGAATGGTTGCGATGATCCGGCTAATACTGAGCAGGTTAGGCATGTTATTCATGAGATAATGCCGCAGGATACCTGCAACCATAAAGGTGCGGGAAGAATGCGGCGCTCCTTTCATTGTGGGCGATCAACACCATCCCTTGCGGGAAACCACTTTTCATTCATATAGGTTGGACAGCTTAAACGTTTTAACGTTCCTTTGCGCTCTGCTGGAAATGTTGATCATCTCAGTCTCTCAATCAAGCAGGGTGGAAATGTATGGTGACGGAGTCACTCCCCACAAAAAGAGGATACATCCAAGAACTACAAAGGTCAAATAGTAGTATATTGTGTAAAATCGTGTGACTGCTTTGAGTTTTTATGGCATCCCGCTTCGGCGGAGAGGTTGGTAGAAGTGGCTGCATTCTCCGATCCACTTTGAGGATACCGGGTCAGGGAGATGTATGTTGGTACCAGAGTTCATACGTGCTACTACTGCTCAGCACAGCACCAGCCTCTCGCAAACGAGCCACGTCCTCCATGCCGCGGATAAATCCCCCTGCGATGAATGGTCCAGGTAACAATTGCTGGAGTATTGAAGCAATCGCTGGAAAGATTATGCCAGGAAGTACCTCTACGAAATCAGGGGCTGCACGAGCTATGGTCCGAACTCCCGTTTCCAGGGCAGAGTCGTCGATAAGGAGAAGGCGCTGAATCGTGAGCAGACCCTCGGCCCGGGACGCGGTGACGAGTTGTGAGCGGCTGGTGATGATCGCATCAACACCCATCTGATGGAGATACTGGATGCCTGCCCGGTCTTTGCCGATGCCGCTTACAAGGTCTATGTGCACGACAATGTATTTCCCCTTCTGATGAGCCTGAGCCACAAAAGGTGCAATTTGAAATGCATCCCCCTTCAACATGAACAGGAGCAATGCATCAGATTGGAGTGCGGTCTCCATGTCTTCTTTTGATTTCATCGCTGCTGCTACCGGAAAGCGGTGCGCCAGGCGGAGAAATTCTTGTTTGGTCATAGTCCTTTTTCAGCTCTTCAGCAAATAGTGTAGGAGGCGCTTCGTGATACTATTGTTTCCAATTTTGTTGGTGTTATGAAGCACTTCCCTCATGATCTTCCTCTATAGCGTACTCTGGGCCTGGAAAGCTACGTCCCTGCATTTATCTCTTCTTGATTATATGTGATTGTTCAGTCTGAGGCAATAGCTTCTCATAGAAAAATCAGGGTTTCGCAAAAGTCACAGCGCAGCAGTGGCCAGACCCCTCTCCAAGGGAACAAGATGGATGGAGGCGGCGCGACTGCGCTGCCTCCATCCATCGAAAAAGGGTGGGTGGGGAGAAAAGCGACTTTTTAGCCGTTGCCAAACCCCTCCCTCCCCAGGAAAAAAGAGAATGGGAGGCAGCACTACTGCGCTGTCCCATTCTTCAAAACGGGTGAGTGGATGGGGAAAGAAAGTCTTTTGAGAAACCCTGATAGAAAAATCAGGGTTTCTCGTTAACACTTGACAAAGTATAAGTCAGCAAGTACCATTATAGATGAAAGTGAATTCACCCTCCCTGGCACGACAATTATGGTTTAGCTATTTTGGTCATAAGTGCGTGAGAGGAATGATTGCACGAGGCGTATTCACAGTGGAGTGGATCCGTTCAAGCAGACCCTACTATTTACCTTACCTACCATCAGAGCTCTGAGACTACAGAGCGTGGGTTCGTTCCCTAGAAGCCCTATCGTCTTAGCATAGGGAATAGTCACAAATGCATATGTGCCCTGGGACAGTGAATTGAGAAGTCCTAAGCCAACCTTAATTAAGAGGCTTAGGGCTTTGTTGTCTCTATCTGCTACAGAGAGGTGCAGCATGCTTACTAGATCTTCCAGATCACTTCTTCGTCTTCCCCCAACGCAGAAGATGATCCCATTCATCGAGAATCGCACTCAATTAGCACGTGCGATAGAAGCTCCTCATATCTCAACCATTTTGTTGCACCATTGCAACCTCTTTGACTTTAGAGCAATGCTCAGACGCGCATATGAGCGTGAACTGGCAATCTATGTCAATGTAGATCATATTGATGGCATCGTACCCGACACCGCTGGCCTTCGTTTCCTCGCCAATGAATTACATATTACAGGCATTGTTTCTAGTAACGCAAGAATTCTGGCCCTGGCGAAGAATTTTGAGCTTGAGACAGTTCAACGTCTCTTTGCTGTGGACTCGACTGGTCTGGAGGTTGCACTCGATTCGGTCGATAGCCAGTATGTAGACTTGCTCGATATCTCACCAGCACTTGTCATACCTTATGCCGTCCCTCATACATCTTTAAGCTTGCCTTTCATTGGCACAGGTTTTGTTCATACACTCCAACAGGTGCAGATGGTGCTGGGAGCGGGCGCAGTCGGAGTGACTGTCTCTCGCTCTGAACTTTGGATGTGAACCCTTCTTGACTGTATAGATATTCTTGAATGAATTTCATAAGCGGTTTTTAATAACCTGCCTCGTGAGATCTTTCCAGTCAGCTTCTCTTATGCAGTTAAAACCAGGTCGATATGTTGACATGTTGACATGTAGTGGTTTCGCAGACAACAGAGTCTAAGGGCAGCAACCAGAGGAAAGGAGGTGAGAGTAACGCATTTATGTTGAGTGCAGCTATACGCTGGATGTTCCCGCACGGGAAACGTCCCCTGTGCTATTTGATAGATAATCTCTCAAAAGAACGATAAAACAGAAGGAGAGTCACTTATGGCAAAGTACGTGCTTGCCCTTGATCAGGGTACAACCAGTTCGCGAGCTATTCTTTTTGATCACGATGGTGCGATTGTGAGTGTGGCTCAGCAAGAGTTTCCTCAGATCTATCCCGCGCCGGGTCTGGTTGAGCACGATCCAGAAGCTATCTGGTCGAGCCAGTTAGCTGTAACACATGAGGTTATTAAGAAGGCAGGGGCCTCGGTGAGTGACATTGCTGCCCTTGGTATCACGAATCAGCGTGAGACGGCGTTGGTCTGGGAAAAATCTACCGGCAAGCCAGTTTTTAACGCGATTGTCTGGCAGAGTCGTCTGACGGTGCCTATTTGTGATGAATTGACCGCCAAAGGTTTTGACAAGGAACTTCGTGCTCGTACTGGTCTGGTCACGGATGCGTACTTCTCAGGTACAAAGGTCAAATGGATTCTCGATAATGTTGAGGGTGCACGCGAAAAGGCCGATAGAGGCGAACTGCTTTTTGGCAATGTTGATACGTTTTTGATGTGGCGTCTCTCTAAGGGTCGTGTTCATGCCACTGACTATTCCAATGCTTCGCGCACACTCCTGTTTAATATCTATGAAGGTAAGTGGGACGATGTAATTCTTAAGGAATTGGGTATTCCCCATTCAATGTTGCCTACAGTTATGCCTTCCAGTGGAATTTTTGGTGAGACGGATGCTGAATTCTTTGGTGCTCCTATTAAGATGGCCGGAGTGGCCGGGGATCAGCAGGCAGCTACCTTTGGTCAGGCCTGCTTCGAAGTTGGTATGGCCAAGAACACCTATGGTACTGGCTGCTTCATGATTATGAACACTGGTTCCAAGGGAGTGCCGTCTCAGAATGGTTTGCTCACAACCCTGGGCTGGGGAATTGGTGAACCGGTTAAAGTGACCTACGCCCTTGAGGGAAGTATCTTTGTGACAGGTGCGGCTGTTCAGTGGTTGCGCGATGGGTTGCAGGTGATCAAGAACAGCGTTGATGTAGAAGCTCTGGCTGCGACTGTACCCGACAATGGTGGTGTGTATCTTGTGCCTGCCTTTGTGGGACTGGGAGCTCCTTATTGGAATCCTAATGCACGTGGCACGATCATTGGTCTGACGCGTGGTTCTACGGTCGGTCATATAGCACGCGCCACTCTGGAGTCGATGTGCTATCAGTCTCGCGATGTGTTAGAGGCAATGGATGCCGATAGTGGTACAGGTTTGAAGACGTTGCGTGTAGATGGAGGAGCCGTTGTCAATAATCTGCTGATGCAGTTCCAGGCCGACATTCTGGGCGTGGCGGTTCAGCGTCCAAAGGTCGCGGAGACTACCGCCCTTGGTGCGGCCTATCTCGCGGGTCTCGCTGTGGGTTTCTGGGCCAGCCAGGAAGAGGTCGCGGAGCAGTGGGCGGTTGATCGCACCTTTGAGCCGCAGATGAGTAAGGATCAGCGGGATAGTCTCTACGCAAGTTGGAAGCGTTCGGTTGAGCGTTCACTGGACTGGGAGCAAGGCTAACTCTTTCTCTGAGGCGCACCGGAGCATGAGCGTTTACTTTTGTCGGGTGCGTCTCTCCCATCCTTGTAGGTTATCGTTCTTGGAGCTTAATGAGTTGAGGCTGTTCTAGCATCTCTCCCGTCCTCAACTTTTCACGACAGAATTGGAGTGAGATCTCTATGGCGATTCAGTCTCCGGCCCGATCACCGCTGCTCTCCGGCACCTGGGGAGAAATGATCGGCGAATTTTTCGGAACAATGGTGCTTATCCTTTTCGGTGACGGCTGCGTGGCTTCTTTTGCTCTGTTTACGAAGGCGGTTCCTACCAATCCTTTCGCCCAGGAATGGATTGTGATTATTCTGGGGTGGGGCTTAGCAGTTATGCTGGGCATCTATGTCTGTGGTGCTATTAGCGGTGCCCACCTTAATCCTGCTGTGACGCTTGCTCTGGCTGTTCGTGGCAAACTGGCCTGGAACAAGGTAATATTCTATTGGCTAGCCCAGGTGCTGGGCGCGTTTGTCGCGGCAGCTATCCTTTACTATGTCTACCAGGGCGGCATCGTTGCGGCTACAGGTACAAAGAACGTTGCCGATGCAGTCGGAGGCGTTTTCTATACCAGCCCGAAGGCTTTTGTCGGCACGTTCGGGGCCTTCTGTGACGAATTTGTCGGTACTGCGCTCCTCGTTGGTCTCATTTTTGCCATCACTGATGGACGGAACCAGCCTGTCCAGGCCAATTTGAATCCGCTGATCATTGGCTTCCTGATTGTGGCTATTGGCGCTTCCTTTGGTCTGAATACTGGATACGCTATCAATCCTGCTCGCGACTTTGGTCCACGTCTGTGGATGTCGATCGTGAGTGGTGGCGAAAGTTTTGCTCAGAATAATTTTTACTTCTGGATCCCGATAGTCGCGCCGTTGCTCGGTGGAGTTGTAGGTGCGTTTATCTACGACTTTACGGTTGGGAAGGTGATCGAGGCAAAGGGTCTGGCAAAGTCTGGTGATGCAGAGATCCAGGGGGAGAGCGTTCGCGAACCTGCTGTGGATTAGTCTGCTTGTCGCTTGTTTATACAAGAAAGGATGAACATACGAAAGTGGCATGCTACCTTTGAGCGCTTTCGTATGTTCATGATTATCTATGGAACCACTCTCATCGTCTGCTCGCACGCACAATCTCTCGCTCATGGGGAGCGAACGCTTTGATGTCCTTGTAATAGGAGGGGGCGTTACCGGTGCTGGCGTGGCGGTGGATGCCGTGGCACGCGGCTATAAGGTTGCGCTTGTTGAGAAAGTGGATTTTGCCAGTGGCACGAGCAGCAAATCGACCAAGCTGGTACATGGAGGCATTCGCTATCTGCCGAATTTTGATTTTGCCCTTGTGCGTGAGGCTCTGGTTGAGCGAGGAATTTTGTTGCGCAATGCTCCATTCCTGGTGCATCCAGTGGGTTTTGTGCTGCCTATTTATAAAGGAGATCGTCACCCGGTGGGTATCCCCTTTACAACGCCGGGTGGCATTGGCTTGAGCTTTATTCTGGATATTGGACTCTGGCTGTACGATGGTCTGGCGGGACGGTTAGGTGTGAAGCGCCATCGCCACTTGAGTCGCAAGGAGGTTATGAGGCTGGCTCCAGGTCTTGTGACTGAGAATCTGAAGGATGGCTTTATCTATTATGATGCCCAAACGCACGATGCCCGGCTAACGATGGCTCTTATTCGGACCGCTGGCCAGTATGGCGCGACGATTGCTAACTATGCAAAGGTTACTTCACTGGTGACTGAGGATGGGAAAGTAGTTGGAGCGCATGTCAGAGATATGCTTGGTGGAGAGGATGTTCTGATACGTGCCCGGCATATTATCAATGCGACGGGTGTGTTCTCTGAAGAGGTTGAGTCGATGACCGAGCCTGGTCCGCAGGTTCAGGTAGAGCCGAGTAAAGGGGTTCATCTGGTCTTTTCGCGTGAGGATGTGAAGGTAGGCAATGATGCAGTTGTGCTGCCGGAGACTGATGATAAGCGTATTCTTTTCCTGGTGCCCTGGGAGTCTCGTGTGGTCTTTGGGACCACCGATACGGGTAGCGGAGATCTTGACCATCCAAAGGCAACCGAGAACGACATCCAGTATTTGCTGGAACATTTGAATCGTTATCTTTCCGTTCATCTTACTGCCGACGATGTGATTAGCGTCTATGCCGGGTATCGACCATTGCTGCGGGCGAGGAGTGCCGAGCACTCTACAGCGAAGCTCTCTCGTACACATTCTGTTTTGCAGAGTCCTTCGGGTCTGGTCACGATTGTTGGCGGTAAGCTCACAACGTATCGGCGTATGGCGCAGGATACACTGGATGTACTCAGTCGTCGTGATGGTTCGTCCTCACCTGCTCATCCAACACAGAGTTTGCCTTTATTAGGAAGTGCTGGCTGGCCTGCTGTCCGGCGCGAACTGGAGAGCAAGGGTGTGGCTTTTGGTCTGAGTGCTCAGACCGTTGCTCACCTGGGAAGCAGCTATGGCTCGCAGGCGGTGACGTTGCTCAAGCTTATCGAGGAGGATACGGCACTGGCGGAACGTCTGGTTGAGGATCTGCCCTATATTCGTGCTGAGGTTGTCTATGCCTGTCGCTATGAGATGGCGATGACGGTCGATGATGTGCTGTCACGTCGCACCTCTATCATTCTTGAGGATCGAGATCAAGGGGCAGGTGCTATGGAGAGCGTTGCTGCTCTGATGGCTCAGGAACTGGGCTGGTCCCCTGAGCAGCAAAAGTCTATGCTGGAGACCTATCGCGATGAGTTGAAGCAGCAGGCGATTTTCTAAAGCGATGTTTTTCGATGTAAATAGATCGGTGAATGTCTTTGCGTGGCGAGGATGTTCCGACAAACGAGCTTACGGAGGCGCATATGAAGAAACTGATCAACCAGCCTGAGGATGTTGTAAGTGAGGCTCTGGCGGGTATGCTGGCCGCCCACTCTGATCTTATTCGTGTGGATTTTGAGCAGCAGATTGTTGTGCGTAAGGATGCGCCTGTTCAGGGAAAGGTGGGCGTTATCTCAGGAGGTGGGAGTGGGCATGAGCCAATGCATGGTGGCTTTGTGGGAGCTGGCATGCTGGACGCGGCCTGTGCTGGCGCGGTTTTCACTTCTCCTGTGCCGGATCAGATGGTAGCTGCGACGAAAGCCGTAAGTGGGGGGGCCGGGGTGCTTCACATTGTGAAGAATTATACCGGCGATATCTTGAATTTTGAGATGGCGGCTGAACTGGTGGCGGCGGATGGCATTGAGGTCGAGAGCGTCATAACCAATGACGATGTGGCTGTGCAGGATAGTCTGTATACAGCGGGACGACGTGGTGTGGGGGTGACTGTGCTGCTGGAGAAAATTGTGGGAGGTCTGGCTGAGACTGGTGCTCCGCTCTCGGCTGTAGCGGCTATGGCGCGGAAGGTGAATAGTCAGGGTCGGAGTATGGGCATGGCGCTGACCTCTTGCATTGTGCCTGCGGCGGGCAAGCCGACCTTTGATTTGGGTGAGGATGAGATGGAGATTGGGATTGGCATCCACGGTGAGCCTGGACGAAGACGTGTGAAGCTGGCTCCCGCTTCTGATGTGACCGAGATGTTAACGACGCCGATTCTGGAGGATCTGGGCCTTACATCTGGCGATAAGGTCCTGGCCTTTGTCAATGGTATGGGCGGTACACCGTTGATTGAGCTGTATATTGTTTTCGATGCACTTCAGCGTATCCTGAAGGGTAAGCAGATTACGATTGCGCGTAATCTGGTGGGAAACTATATTACCTCTCTGGAAATGGCTGGCTGTTCCATTACACTATTGCGGCTGGATGATGAACTGATCAAATATTGGGATGCACCTGTTCTGACACCGGCGCTGCGTTGGGGACGTTAGTCAGTTTATTCTTCACTCCAGACATGGAGTAAGGTGATACAGGGTTGCCTGTTCTGCTCCATGTCTGTGGACTTTTTCTCTCCTGATGAACACAGAGGCTGCTTGCGCTGCCGTTCTGTTCAATTAATTGATATGTTTTGAGTATGGATCTAAGTCAGGTTCTGATCCATCCACGACGAGGCTGGCGGACCTCTGTGTCTGACTTCTCTGGTGCTTCTGGGAGGAGGCTGCATTGATGACTTCTGAAGATGTGCTGCACTGGCTGGAGCGAACTGCTGATGTGCTGCATGAAAATCGTGCATATTTAACGGATCTGGATTCTGCTATTGGCGATGCCGACCATGGGACGAATATGGATCGCGGCTTTACGGCTGTGCGCAACAAAATCTCGTCTATGACTGACGTGGATAGTGCGACGCTTCTGAAAACTGTTGGCACTACTCTGGTCTCTACAGTTGGTGGAGCGAGTGGACCTCTCTATGGAACGGCGTATCTGCGGGCGGCGGGCGCTGTGACTGGCAAACAAGAGTTGAATCAAGCGGATGTTGTGGCTCTGTTAGAGGCGTTTTTAGGTGGGATTGTCGCACGTGGCAAGGCTCGGACGGGCGAGAAGACGATGGTTGATGCTCTGACTCCTGCTGTTGCAGCAGCTAAACAAGCTCTCGATCAGGGTCTCTCGCTGGGTGAACTGACTGAACGGACTGCCCTGTCTGCCGAGGAGGGTATGAAGTCAACTGTTCCTATGCTGGCGACGAAGGGACGGGCCAGCTATCTGGGTGAACGCAGCATTGGACATCAGGATCCCGGTTCAACTTCTAGCTGGTTTATTCTGCGCTGTCTCTCAGAGGTATGTGCCGGAAAATAGCGGCTTGAGGAAGATGCCGCTGGGCGGGGAAATGAGGGGAGCGTTGGTGTTCTTTGACGGAACAGGAGTCTCTTATGACGGTAGGATTGGTCATCGTTTCACACAGTGCCCGACTGGCGGCAGGTGTTGTTGAACTGGCTGGACAGATGGCGCAGGGCAAAACACCTATTGCTGCCGCTGGTGGAATGGATGGGGATGTGATCGGTACCTCTGTTGAGCGCATTCTGGCTGCTATCGAGAAGGTGACTGGACCCGATGGGGTGCTAATTCTGCTTGATCTGGGCAGTGCAATTCTCTCAACTGAGATGGCGCTTGAGATGCTGGACGAGGAGCAGCGGGGACGTGTGCGGCTCAGTATTGCTCCTCTGGTTGAGGGCGCTGTGGTTGCCGCAGTTGAGGCTTCTGTTGGTCGTTCCCTGGCAGCGGTTCAGCAGTTTGCTGAGCGAACTGCGAGTGTTGGACAACTTCGTCGCCTCAAACCTCTATCAGAAGAGGTAGAGGAGCATGGAGAAGGGGAGGATCTGAATGAACCAGACCAGAAACTGCCCGTTCCACCTGTTTCAGAGGGGGTCTTTGACGCTGAGCTGACTCTGGTTCTGACCAATCCCACAGGCTTACATGCTCGACCTGCCAGTCTTTTTGTCCAGACTGCTAACCGCTTTGAGGCAGAGATATTTATCCTGGCTCATGGTCAGGAGAGTATGGCTTCCAGCATCATTGAACTGCTCTCGCTGGGTCTGCGTCAGGGAGATACTTTTCTTCTGCGTGCCAGTGGTGCACAGGCTCAGGCAGCCCTGGCGGCCTTGAGTGAACTTGTCCATGCAAACTTCTATGAAACAGAGTCTGGAGATCAGTCCTCAGTGTCGGCTCAAGCATCTTTGCCTGTTTCCTTCTCAAATGAACAGCAATCGGACTCGCCAGGTGAACCGTGGAGATGCATCTCGATCTCCGCAGGAGTCGCTGTTGGACCTGCTTTTCTCGCCAGTCTGGTGGTTCCCTCACTCACAGAGATCGAGTTACAGACAATTGGAGAGGAGCGCATTCCCTTTGAATTGCAACGTCTGGACGCATCCCTGGAAGGTGCGGTGCAAGAGCTACAAGCCCTGGTCCAGGACGTGCAGAGTCGTCTCGGTCCACAGCACGCGGCAATTTTTGAGGCTCAGTCGCAGCTTTTGCAAGATCCCGTCCTGCGTACGACCGCCTCAAAACTGATCGAAACGGAGCACGTGAGCGCTGCAACAGCCTTAGCACGTACAGGCGAACGTTATGCCTCAAGTCTGGAAAAGCTTGCGGACCCCCTGCTGGCGGCACGTGCAGTCGATATGCGCGATGTAGTGAGCCGAACTCTCACTCGTCTGGGAGTGCGTGCCGCTGCGGCTGCGGCGTTCACGAGCTTGCAGCGGCCCTCGATCCTCCTCGCCAGAGATCTTACCCCGTCTGACACGGTTCAATTGCGTCCAGAATTTGTACTTGGTATTTGTACGGTGCACGGTGGACCCACGGCGCATGCGGCCATTCTGGCCCGTGCTCTGGGTATACCAGCTCTGGCAGGTTTAAGTGAGGGCGCTTTACAGAGCATCCAATCTGGTGACGAATTGGGACTTGATGCAGACAATGCCTTGCTCTATCTTCATCCATCCTCTGACGTGCGTGAGAACCTCATTCAGCGTCAGGACGAACACCGACAACGACGAACCGCTCTACAGATGGCCGCTCAACAGGAGCAGCCTTTGCTGAGCTTTGGAGATCGATCTATCCATTTGTTTGCCAATATTGGGAGCGAACTCGAAGCAGAAGCGGCCCGTCAGTGGGGAGCGCAGGGCATTGGACTGTTGCGTACCGAATTTCTCTTTGCCAGATCGTCCACCCTTCCAAACGAAGACGAACAGCGCCAATTATATGCAAAAACATTTCGTGCGTTTCAGGGAGAAGGTGGAAACAAAATCATAGTCGCCCGCACTCTCGACGCTGGAGCAGATAAGCCATTGCCAGCGTTACAAAGTGTTCTCAACCTGGCAGAAGAGGCCAATCCAGCCCTGGGAGTACGCGGCATTCGCATCCATCTGGCCCATCCTTTTCTGCTGGAGCAGCAACTTCGTGCCTTGCTTCTAGCCGCAGGTGAGACAGAGACCTGGCTGCGCATCATGTTTCCAATGATCGCGACTGTTGAAGAGCTACAGAGAGCACGAACGATCTTTGATAGCGTTTATAAAGAACTACACACGCAGGGGGCAAAGGTACCTGAGCAAGTTCCCGTGGGGATAATGATAGAGGTTCCATCTGCTGTTCTCATGGCAAGAGAACTGGCTACGCTGGCAGACTTCTTTAGCATTGGAGCAAACGACCTTGCTCAGTACACCCTGGCCTATGATCGCACCAACCCCAATGTTACCAGTCTCTATCGGTTCACTCAGCCTGCCTTGTTGCGACAGATCTCTCAGATCGTCAGTGCAGGAAAAGAGGCTGGCATACCTGTAGCCGTCTGCGGTGAGATCGCCAGCGACACCCGACTCGCGCCCATCCTGGTTGCTCTGGGGGTAGATGAACTCAGCATGACACCCACCTCATTGCCAGGAGTACGGGCAGCACTATCCAACCGAACAGTGGCAGAGCTTAGAGCGCTGGCTGAAATCGTGCTCCAGATCCCGACTGGAACCGCCCTTGAGAGAGAACTGACTCCCTGAGTCAGCCCTGATTTTTTCAGCGGCTTGTAAAGCCGCCCCTCCCCTCCGAGAAAAGGGAGAAATGGCTGAGTTTTG
>DAOTTL010000469.1:0-14203 GCA_034438135.1 Ktedonobacteraceae bacterium
CTGCCCTCTACGAGGAAAGAGGCCAGGCTTATTCGCAGGGTTTTCTGGAACTGACGCTCTTCCTTTGACGGGTAGATCAGACAGTTTTTGTACCATCTGCTCAGCCTTTACAGGTTCTTTTTGCTCAACTATCTCCTGCTCAGCCTTTACAGGTTCCTTTTGCTGAACTACCTCCTGTTCAGCTTGTACAGTACTTTGTTGTTCAATTTCAGCCTTCTTGACCTCTATAACTGATTCTGGTCTAAGAACTTTCTCCAGCACTACCTTCACTTCTGCGGCACTGGCAGGACGCGACTGCTCATCCATCTCCAACATCTGTGCAATCAGTCCGGCGAGCGGTAGTGGAATGGCGGGATCTATGAGTTGCAGGTTGGGAAATTGAAATGGTCTACGGGAAGGTGATTGACCTGAAAGCATCTGATACAAGGTCGCGCCCAGACTATAGAGATCCGAACGAGGTCCAGTCTGCGACTGACCGTACTGTTCCGGCGGTGCGTAGCCAACTGAATAATAGTGCGTAGTATCTTTCGCCTGTTCCAGCTTAAAGTGACGCGCAATGCCGAAATCGATCAGAGCTACGCGTCCTTTGGGAGTTACCATGATATTCAAAGGCTTGAGATCCCGAAAGATCACCTGTGGCTGGTGCGTATGCAGGTATTCCAGCACCTCACACAGTTCCATGCCGATGCGCACCACCTCATTCACAGGGAGTCGATTGCCAGGTGCAGTATCCAGTAAAGACTGAAGCGTTCCCCCCTCAATAAACTGCATTACCAGGTACCAGCGTTCCTCTTCACCGAAATAATCGTAGATAGCGGGAAGATTAGCATGATGTAGACTGGCCAGTAGATGCGCCTCATGCTGAAACTGATTAACCGCGTGGGGCAGTTCTTGCTGCGTTAAACGGCTCATACTCATCTCTTTGACCGCTACCAGTCGATCGCCAAGCTGCGCATCCTGGGCTACATAGACAGCGCCCATGCCACCCTGTCCAACGGTCTGTAACAGCCTATAGCGCTGATGCAACATGCGCCCGGCTGGCAATCTACCAGTGCCACCGCTCTGCTCTGGTTCAGTGAGCGGAAAACTCGTAGGGGTGTGAACATCAGCGGATTGAGAGGTTCCACAAGATGGACAAAAAGTACTCTCAGCAGGCAAACGGTTCCCACATTTGCGGCAATAAAGAGGCATAGCCAAAGCATTCTCCTCTGGCGCTCGCACGCGCACATTATGATAGAATCGTCACACTATAACATAGAGATATATCAATGCAGAGTTATCCACCATCATTGTAACAAAAAGGCAAACTTCTATCAATATTATAAAGCTCTGACTCCAGGTTTTTGGCATGTCTATTTGTTTGACAACAACCCGTCTGGTGATGTATACTTACAAATAATAAATGACTAATGGCCCAATAAAAATTGTTAGTAGCGGAGAAAGAACTCCGTTTAATGGATGAGGAAATACGTGCCAAAAATCGTTGATGAGCAGATGCGCGAGGCAACTCGCAGTCATATCATGCATATCGCGGCCAGTGAGTTCGCTCGCCTGGGCTTCGATCAGGCCAATATTAATATTATTGCCGAGTCCGCTGGCATCGGCAAAGGCACTATCTATCTCTATTTTGAGAATAAACGCGAACTATTCCTGGCAATGCTTCGCTCCATTGCACAGAAACAGCTAGCTACGATCCGCAGCGCCCTTGCAACTGAAGGAACGCTGCAACAGCGTTTAGAGCGTCTCTTTCGCGCCTTTGTGGACCTTGCCGCAGAGGATGAAGATAGCTTTCACGTCTATATGAGTTCTCTCTACGGCGTTAATCGCGCCTTTAAAGACGAGGCAACAAGGCTGTTGCGTGACTATATCGCCGTCGTCGCTCTCCTCCTGGAGCAGAGCCAGACACGCGGCGAAATCGTGTGTTCCGATGTCGAGGCCACGGCCCTGATGGTTATCTCATTGACAGAATCACATATCCTGTCTGCTCTTGTTCTGGGCCATACTCCTCAGACCATCACCCGACAGGCCCCCCATGTAGCGCGTCTCATTTTACACGGCATCGGGCCAACCTCCCCGAACTGATCTGCTTATCTGCAAGCAAGACTCTTTTTTTTGCTCTTTATAATGGGTATCCGCCCACCCATTATAAATGGTAAAGCCGGGAGTAGATAGGAAACAATAGCTTTATGAGATCGAACACTATTATCCGTCTGGTACGTCGTCTGTTTCACCTCGGACGGACAAAACACAGTTTTGAAAATCCCCGCTATCTGCTCAAATGGCTGGTGCTCAGTTCGTTAATAGGTCTGGTGGCAGGTCTGGGCGCGATCGCTTTTTTCGCAGCCATCGACTTCTCTACCCATACGTTTTTGGGTCAGCTGGTGGGTTACCTGCCACCTCAACCTGCGGGCGAGGGAGGCGGAGGCGCGATGAACTTCTGGAGCGCGGCTCGTCCCTGGCTGCTCCCGTTCATTACGGCTGGCGGCGGTTTGTTGGCAGGCATTATCGTTTTTTCGTTTGCCCCGGAGGCGGAGGGTCATGGAACAGATGCAGCTATCGGCGCTTTTCACGAGGGAACTTCTATTCGGGCGCGTATCCCTCTGGTTAAGCTAATAGCCTCTGCGATTACGATTGGAACTGGCGGATCTGCGGGACGCGAGGGACCGGCGGCTCAGATCAGCGCGGGCTTTGGCTCGCTGCTGGCGAATATGCTGCATCTGGATGTACAGGATCGACGCATTGCACTGGCCACTGGTATTGGTGCCGGGATCGGCGCAATCTTCCGCGCTCCCCTGGGTGGAGCGATTCTGGCGGCTGAGATTCTCTATAAAGATGATCTGGAGGTCGAGGCGATTATTCCCGCGCTGATTGCTTCAATCGTCGGCTACAGTGTCTTCGGAGGATGGTCAAGCTGGGATTCGATTTTTACACCACCTACCAATACGGCCTTTACGTCACCCCCGCAACTCCTCTACTATGTTGTGCTGGGCCTGCTATGTGGTGGGGTGGGACTGCTCTATGCACGTGGCTTCTATGGGATCTCCCATATTTTTCACCGTTTGAAGCTGCCGCGCTGGATTAAACCTGGCATTGGTGGTCTGCTGGTGGGTATCATTGGCCTCGTGCTTCCTCAAGCTCTGGGCATGGGATACGGCTGGGTTCAGATCAGTATGGGCACGGGCCTGTTCTCTATCCCCCTGTGGGTTATCCTGGTGCTACCATTCGTTAAAATTGTTACGACGGGTCTCTCGATTGGCTCCGGTGGCTCTGGCGGTATCTTTGGACCCGGCATGGTAATTGGAGGGATGCTGGGTGCGGCTGTCTGGCGACTGTGCTATCATGTGCTGCCTGGACTGCCTGACACGCCTGCACCATTTGTAATTGTGGGGATGATGGCGCTCTTTGGGGGGATCGCTCATGCACCTCTGGCCGTGATGTTGATGGTTGCAGAGATGACTGGAAATCTTTCGATGCTGGCTCCAGCAATGATTGCGGTTGGCATTTCGTCGATCCTGGTTGGAAGAAATTCAATCTACTCTAAGCAGGTCAATACTCGCGCAGATTCACCAGCCCATCGCTTGCAAATGTCGGTTCCACTCCTTTCAATGCTAACTGTCAGCCAGGCTATGATCCCTCCCCTATTAACGCTCTCGCCGGGACAAAGTATAGCTGAGGCGGAAAAGATGCTGGCGGACCAGACGATCAGTGGAGTGCCTATCCTTAATCAGGCACATATGTTGTGTGGTGTTCTGACTCAGCGCGATATTCAAAAGGTCCCACCACTTGAACGCGAACAACGCACGGTAGGAGAGTTTATGACGAAAGAGATGGAATGGATCCATCCTGAGGAGACACTCGATATAGCATTGGAACATCTTACAACTCAGCATATTAGCTGGATGCCAGTTGTGGAACTTGATGCGAACCCCGATGAACGGCAGGTGCTCGGTGTTATCTCTGTGTCAGATATTGTAAACTCTTACCGACGAACCATTTCCAAAGATTTGAGGCGCATGCGCAGTCTTGTTCAAGGAACGGTGATGCTGGAGAGCCAGGTGAAAGCCGGAATGCCGCTGGCGAATCGTCCCTTACGTGAAGCACAACTCCCTAAGGACTGCATGATAGTCTCGCTCCGACGCTCCAGTGAACTGATCTTTCCTCGTGGTAGTACCATAATACAACCAGGCGATATGATTACGTTCCTGGTTAATCCGCAAATGGAGGAACAGCTTCAGGCATACCTGGAGACACCTTTGACTCTACCAGTGCTGCCCGAAGAACCCGCGCAGGTATTCTAGCAAGCGTGGCAAAAGCTTGTTTTTGCGTGAAAGAGATACTTCTGACTTAAAAGCCTGAACGCTTCACGTCACGAATGGCCTCTACGATCAACTGATGCTCAACCAGCTTCAGCCGCTCGTAGAGGCTATCCTCGGTATCGCCAGACCGAATAGGTACTTCCTGCTGACAGATAACCGGACCTGCGTCTACTTCAGGAGTCACATAGTGGATGCTAATCCCCGTCGCTGAAACGCCCGCGCTCAAGGCCTGTCTGACCGCGTGCATACCTCGAAAGACGGGAATAGAACTCCCGTCGCTGAGCGTAAAGCTCTCGCCCGTTCCCTGACGGGGGAGCAAAGAAGGATGAATGTTGATCATGCGCTGAGAAAATCTTTCCAGAAAGGGCGCACTAAAAATGCGCATCCACCCGGCCAGTACAACCAGATCTACCCCAAAAAAGCTGAGCAGACCGGCAATCTGCACCTCATTGGGCGTCATTTCTTTGAGTGATGCACTGATTGGATATTTGCGCCAGGGCAGATACATAACTGGCAGACTGTGCTGAAGTGCTCGCGAGATGCCGTAAGCCTTTGCATTGTTGCTGAACACAAGGGCAATCTCAACCCCGGACAAACTACTGTCCTCAATGGCATCTATAATCGCCTGAAGATTGCTACCTGCCCCAGAGATCAGTATCCCCAGACGCAACTTTGGACGCACCTCGATCGCATTCCCTGCAAAATCTACATTCACCTCGCTCACAACTTTTGTACCTCTTCATCTGCGGTACTCAGTTCAGCAGCGAGACGCTGTTTATAGGCACGAACACGCTGCGCCAACTCACCATCCCCAAGCGCCAGGATCTTGGCCGCAAGCAGGGCCGCACCATCCGGTTCTAGAATTGTCGGAGTGGCAATCCCTGAGGGCAGACGCAGTGAGGAGTAGATATCAGCTCCTCCAAAGCGATCACTATAGGGAGGACAGGAGATCACTGGATAGCTTGTGTTCGCATCAACAACCGCTGAAAGTGCGTTTGAGCGGCCTGCGATAGTGATGTAGACCAGTGGACCGCTCTGTTCGTACTCGCCGAGTAATTCCAGTAAACGGCTGGTGGCCTTATGCGCCGAGCATACGCGCATGACGCTGGGAATTTCTAACGCCTGAAGCGTTTTTGTAATGGATTGTGCATGGGTCAGATCGCCCTTGCTACCCATGATTAAAATTACTTGCGCTGTCATGTTAGATCTGTACCTTCTTCCTACTTGCTTATTCTGCTAAAAGGGTGTTTTGCAGTGCCCTATATCCGATATCTCGTCTATAGTGCATGCCCTCAAATGAGATTATTCGCGCAGCCTCGTAGGCTCTGTCGGCAGCTTCCCGCAGGGTTGTTCCTCGCGCGGCCACACTCAGTACACGTCCACCAGCAGTCACAAGTTGACCATCCTGGAAAGCTGTGCCAGCGTGAAAGACGTGGACATCGGGCAGGCGGTTGGCTTCCTCGATGCCATAAATGGGCAGACCCCGTGGATAGTCGCCTGGATAGCCAGCCGAGGCAAGCGTCAGACTAAGTGCGTAGCCGGGATGCCAGAGCGTACTGCGTTTCACTGGCAAAACGTCCGCAAAGCGCAGCACGTTTACCAGATCCTCACGTAACAGAAGCATCATGGCCTGTGTCTCGGGATCGCCCAGACGTGTATTGTGCTCAAGCACCTGGGGTCCCTGCTCGGTCAGTATGATATTGGAGTAGAGCATGCCATTGAAAAGAATACCCTGTGCCTTGAGAGCCTGGAGAGTTGCGGCAGTGATTTCGCGATAGATACGCGCCTCCATCTCCTGGTCCACAAATGGAAGTGGAGTATAGGCCCCCATGCCGCCAGTATTCAATCCCTCATCGTGCTCAAAGGCCCGCTTGTGGTCCTGTGTCACAGCCAGGGGCAGATAATGGGTACCGTGACAGACGGCAGTAACGCTGATCTCGTCGCCCTGTAAGTAATCTTCAATGACGACTCGCTCACCGGCCTCTCCAAAGGCCCGCTCAATCATCATCTGCCGGACTGCCGCTCTAGCCGTCTCAAGATCCAGAGCTACGATTGCACCCTTACCGGCTGCATTCCCATCTGCCTTTACCACCACAGGCGCTCCGTGCTCCTCCAGATAGGTTAGCGCCCGCTGGGAGTCAGTAAATATTCTATGCTGAGCTGTAGGTATGCCGAACCGGGTCATCAGTTCCTTGGCAAAAACCTTGCTCCCTTCCAGGGCAGCACTGGCTGCGTTGGGACCAAAAATGTCCAGACCCCTCTGTTGAAAAACATCAACAATTCCCCCGACCAGAGGAACTTCGGGTCCCACCACGGTCAGGTCAATGCGCTCTTGCTCCGCGAAATGGGTCAGTTCTGGAAACTGTGTCACATTCAGAGAGACACACTCGGCGCACTCTTCCATACCGGGATTGCCCGGAGCAGCAAAAACCCGTTCAACCTGAGTACTCTGAGCAAGCTTCCAGGCCAGAGCATGCTCTCGCGCACCCGAACCTATAACCATCACACGCATCTTGTCCCCCTGCTCTCCTCTACAATCTGACTCGTTGAGGCATGATAAACTCCACTGGACGAGCTGTATGAGCCTTTTCCGGGTCAAAAGGCCAGCCCCGAGTATCCATACAGCCATAACAAAACTCACTGTGCAGAAAATCTTGTGAGCTTGTATCATCCAACTCATCGGCATGATTGGCCGAATGAATCGCACGTCCCAGACCCGGCAGGCTGAGATAGCCCAGACTGTCCACATCGATAAAACGCGCAATCTCCTCCGCCGTCCGACCTGCCGCAATCAGTTCATCTCGCTGCGGAATATCAATACCAAAGTAGCAAGGATGGCGTAACGGTGGCGAACTTGAGCGCAGGTGGATCTCTTTAGCCCCTTGCTTACGCAGAGCCGCGACCAGACGCTTCATCGTATTGCCGCGCACAATCGAGTCATCGACTACTACCAGACGTTTCCCCTCGATCTTCGGCTTGACCATATTAAATTTCAGATCAATCTCCAAAGTGCGTAGACGTTGATCTGGCTTAATAAAAGAGCGGTCACTATAACGGTTTTTAATAATTGCCTGCCCAAAGGGTATGCCAGAGGCCTGCGCATAGCCCAGGGCCGCCGGAATCGATGAGTCTGGCACGGGAACAACCATATCAGCCTCAACAGGATGCTCAAGCGCCAACTCACGTCCCAGAGCCTCGCGAACATCATACACAAAACGTCCATCGAGCTGACTCGTCGCGTCCGAGAAGTAGATGTACTCAAAAACGCAGAGCGATTGACGGGGAATTTTTACCAGTCGCTCACCATGTATACCATGCTCATCGATTGTAATCAACTCGCCCGGCTCAACTTCACGCAGACAGGTCGCACCGATGCGATCAAATGCACAGGACTCGGAGGCCACAACCCATACATTCTCACCCATGTATCCAATGCTCAAGGGACGCATACCCCAGGGATCACGCATAGCGTAGAGCTTCCCCTCGGCCAGGATAACCAGGCTATAGGAGCCACGCAAGAGTGGAAAGGTCGTTATCATACGGTCGCGTAGGGTCTCTCCTTCCGCTTGAAGGAGGAGAAGTGCCATCGCCTCGCTATCGGTTGTGGAGAGCAGGTCTTCCTGGGGAAAAAGTGCGCGTAGCTCATTACCATTTAAGAGATCGCCATTGTGAGCCACAGCAATCGGTTCGGGGTGGTTGCCCTCATGGCCAACGACGATTGGCCCGGCATTTTCCACACAGCTAGAACCAGTGGTCGAGTAACGAACATGACCGATACCACAGCGCGTCTCAGGGAGACCTGTGCCCGAATCTGGGAATACCTCGCGTACCTTGCCCATCTCGATACGGCTGGCAATCTGACCCTGAGCGTCGTACACAGCCATGCCCGCGCTCTCCTGACCCCGGTGCTGTAAAGCTGTCAGAGCGAGCGTAAGATAGCGCCGCACATCGAGCTGCTCATTAGTTTGAGCAGTCGCCCCTATATATATCCCAACAACACCACAGGCATCGTGTAGTCGCTCCATAGATTTTGCCTTTCCAGGTTGTAGAGATAGCGGGAGAGTTCCGCATCAACCTTCTTGGTTAAGAGTGAGTTTGCCCGTCAGATCAGCCACCAGGGCATAGCGATCGCCAATAGTCTGGAGATCTTGCTCGGTGACATCCTTCAGGTTGCGATAAACTTGCTTATCAAGCATGCGATTCTTGTCCCCACCGGGCCAGATACGCCAGCTATCATTATCAATCACATCGGCCAGAATAATTTTTCCGTTGGCATCACGTCCAAACTCGATTTTCAGGTCCACCAGCGTAACATCCACCGATTGCCAGGCCTGTTCAAGCACCTCAAAGATGCGGCGACCCTCCTGAGCCATACTATCAATCTCTTCTTGCGTGGCCAGCTCCATTTTGAGGATGTCTTCCTGCCAGATCTGCGGATCATGGTTGGCATCATCTTTCAGGAATGTCTCAATCAGTACCGGCTCAAAACGATCTCCCTCTTTAGACTCAGGATGACGCTTGAGATAGGAGCCAGTGGCGATACGCCGCTGAACCTGCTCAACCGGCAACATGGTACAGCGCCAGACCAGGAGCGTCACGTCGTCGATCTGGTCGATCAGGTGGGTGGCAATGCCCTGCTCGTTGAGCAGATGATAGACGTTGGCAGTAGTAATCGTACTCCAGCGCGATTTGCCCACTATCTCATTGCGGCGCACTCCGTCGCCTGCGGTAATCTGGTCCTTGCTGACAATATAAGCCAACGCACTACTACTCGGATGAGCGTATATCTGTTTCGTTTTGCCTTCCATCAGGAGGGCACCAAAGGTAGGATGGTCTTTCATTACAGAACTCCTTGTAACGTAACGCCGCTGCCCTGAACAATAGAACCTACGGTGAGAAGTTCAGGCAAAATGCGACATGCCTGATCGGCTGATTCCGGCGTGAGAGCCAGAACCATCCCCACTCCCATATTAAAAGTTCTATACATCTCAGCGGACTCGATCTGTCCCAAACGAGCAATGAGCGAAAAGAGCGTTGGAACTTGCCAGGCGGCGGTTTCAATCAATGCGCCGGTACCTTCTGGAAGGATACGCGTGATATTTCCAGGAAATCCGCCTCCTGTTATATGCGCCATACCCTTGATCGATACAGTTCGGTGCAATAGCTCCAACTCGCGCAGATAGCAACGATGGGGACGTAACAGAGCATCGGCCAGGGTTTCCCCCAATTCCGGTAACACTGTCTCCAAGGGATATGAGGCAAAAACGCGTCGAGCCAGAGAATAACCATTGGTATGCAACCCATGGGATGGCAGTCCCAACAGAATATCTCCTGGTGAGATAGTCGCCCCGTTCCGCCAGCCATCGACCAGATCTACCATCCCAACAACGGTGCCCACCAGATCAAAAGCTGCGGGGAGATAAACCCCTGGCATCTCAGCCGTTTCCCCTCCTAATAGGGCACAACCAACCTCTTTGCAAGCCTCCGCGACACTTTTCACGATCGTAGCAATCTGCTCAGGCGCAAGCTTACCCGTAGCGACATAGTCCATAAAGAAAAGTGGTCGTGCCTTCTGGGTCAATAGATCGTTAATAGAATGGTTCACAATATCGTGGCCGATATACTCAAAACGTCCAGCTTGCGAGGCCAGCAATGTTTTTGTACCGACCCCATCGGTCGAAGCTACCAGAGCCGGCTTCTTCATTTCCGCCAGTTCAGTAGCCTGGAAAATGCCCGCGAACGCCCCAATGCCCGCCTGCACTTCAGGTCCATGAGTAGCACGTACAGTTTCTTTGATCAGCGCCAGAGCGTTGTCAGAGGCGGCAGTATCCACGCCACTGGCGGCATAGGACAGAGTGGTCAGAAATCGTTCTTGAACGTGATTATAAGCATTCTGAAAAAGCAAGAACCCATCGCCATAGCCATCACGTCCTCGCCGCTGTGGATGTTGAATGGCCCTGACAAAGCGTTCTGGATGTGGCATCAAGCCCAATACGTTGCCCGCGACGTTGCACACGCCAGCGATGTCGCCAATTGAGCCGTTAGGATTGGACGGATAAGACGTTTTCTGCTCTGCTAAGTTGGACGCGGCAGACGAGGGTGTAGTCTGCCGCGCATCTTTAGTATACAACAGTACGGTTTGCTCGTTTGCTTGCAGTTTTATCAGTTCGGACTGGTTAGTCAGGACAAACTGTCCCTCACCGTGGGCTACAGGCAGTTCGATGGGATGGTCGATACCCCTGGTAAAGATACAGGGACCCGTCTGAACGGTCAGCGTAATCCAGCGGCACTCGAAACGAGCCGAGGCATTGCCGGTCAGGGTGGCGCCTGGCGTTGACGTATCTGTGGCAAAGGTCCCTGGCAATAGGCCAGCCCGCACCAGGGTCTGAAAGCCGTTACATATACCAAGTACCAGACGACCCTCTGCCACAAACTCTTGCAACTCTTTCTCCAGATGGACGCGCATACTTTTGGCTAACAGGGTGCCAGCTCCCAGATCATCGCCGTAAGAAAAACCGCCGGGCAGGATCAGCAGATGGTACTCTAATAGCTTCTCAGGCGTTTTGATCAGCTGATTGATGTGTAACAGGTCCGTCTCAAAACCGACCAGCTTACAGGCCTGAGCCGCCTCACGATCACAGTTAATTCCTGGCGCACGCAAAACCAGAGCACGAGCCGGATTCATATCTGCGCTCCTTTCCAGGCCTCTTGCAATGCGGAGCAAGGTAGATCTAGCAACGTTCGTTCGCCATAGCGCAGTACGAGGTGCTCGCTAGCTGACACAGTTCCCAGACAGGCAAAATCCTGCACCCGTCCCGCGCGTAAAAAGTCCTCAAATTCAGCGCTTCTCTCAGATTCGACCTCCACCAGGAAGCGCGAAGGAGATTCGCTGAAGAGTAGAACGGTCTCCAGCTCACTCTGTAGCGGGATATCGTGAGGTATCAGAGCAAGATCCAGATCCAGACCCAACAGACTGGCCAGGGACATCTCAGCCGCCGCAACTGCCAGTCCTCCCTCGGAGAGATCATGGCAGGACCTTATCAGTCCTCCACGAATGGCTGCGCCCAGTCTTTGCATGGTCGCACGAGCACGGACAAAGTTGACCTTTGGAACGCCGGTATGCGGAAAATGCTCATTGGCCTGTAAGCGCTCAAACTGGGCCAGATAGTGTGAACCAATCAGTTCATCAGAGGTCACGCCAACTTGATAGAGTAAGTTGCCGGGAGACTTCAGAGCCATATCGATCGATTGAGCAGCCTCATCCATGACACCAAAGGCCGAGATCAGCAGCGTGGGCAGAACAGGCAAACGCTCTCCATCGGGAGAACGATACTCATTATTTAGACTATCCTTCCCGGAGATAAATGGTGTGCCAAAGGCCAGTGCCGCGTCATAGCAGCCTTTGACGGCGCGTACCAGCCCACCCAGTTGTGCCGGATCAGTGGGACTCCCCCAGCAAAAATTGTCCAGAATCGCAGCTCGATCAATATCACCGCCCACAGCGGTCAGATTGCGCAACGCCTCATCGATCGCACAGGTTGCCATATGGTAAGGATCGACCAGACTATAGAGAGGATTAATACCATTGGAGATCACAATACCAGCCTGCGTCGGTGAAGCGAGAATTGGTTGTAGCACGGCAGCGTCACCGGGTCCATTGCCCGTAATCCCCACCAGCGGCTTCAGCACCGTCGCGCCCTGCACCTCATGATCGTAGCGGCGCACAATGTCCTCCTTAGAGGCAATGGTGGGAGTACGCAACAGAGTCAGCAACGCCTGTCCTGGCTCGTGAACCGGTTGAGTGTGTCGTGGCATTCCGCTGGCCATCTGCTCCAGAGAGGCGGCTACAGTCTCAGGCTGTGGCGACTGCCAGACCGCCTCCAACGTTCTCTCTGGTCGTCCCTCATGCAGAAAAGACATATCCAGCGCAGCAATAACCGTCCCTTCATAGGTCACGGTCAGGCACCCATCGCCTGTAAATGTTCCAATAACGCTCGCTTCAACCTCTTCAATAGTACAGATTTCAAGTAGCGCAGCAAACTTCGCAGGTGGAACAGCCAGCACCATACGTTCCTGAGCCTCAGAGAGCCAGATCTCCCAGGGAGCAAGACCTTGATACTTCAGTGGAGCCTGAGTCAGTTCTACTTTTACACCAACCTCAGCCCCCATCTCGCCGACCGCCGAAGAGAAACCGCCCGCACCACAATCAGTGATCGCATCATAGAGTTCCCGGTCACGCGCCTGAATAATCACATCGGTCACTTTTTTCTCAGTAATGGGAGCGCCAATTTGAACCGCTGAACCGGCCTGAGCATTTGTCTCACTACTCATCTCACCCGAAGAGAAAGTCGCGCCATGAATGCCATCACGTCCGGTACGTCCCCCCAGGGTAACAACCAGATCACCGGACTGAACGGCGCGAGGATGGCTACCGTGGGGAAGAATACCCAGACAGCCGCAGAAGACTAGAGGATTATAGATATAGCCTGGATGGTAGAGGACCGCCCCATTGACCGTAGGAATGCCCATCTTATTGCCATAATCGCGCACCCCATTCACAACCCCATCGACAATTCGGCGAGGAGAAAGTATACCAGGGGGCAAGGTTCCAGGCGCAGTCTCCGTTGGTCCAAAACAGAGCACATCCGTACAGGCAATTGGCTGAGCCGAAACCCCCAATACGTCGCGAATCACTCCACCCACACCAGTATTCGCTCCTCCAAATGGTTCAATGGCCGAGGGATGATTATGGGTCTCAACCTTAAAAGCAATATCCTGTCCCTCCGCAAAGGCAATTATGCCAGCATTATCGCTAAAGGCCGAAACCACCAGCGGATGAGCAATCTCATGTGTGGCACGCATCAGATAAGACTTGAGAAGATTCGTAATCGTCTCCTGCTCACGGACCTGCCCTGACTCATCGAGTTCGCGATAGTGGATCGTGGCACGAAAGGTCTTATGCGAACAATGTTCAGACCAGGTTTGGGCCACGGTCTCCAGTTCGATGTCCGTGGGATCACGTTCCAGTTCGCGGAAATAGGCAGAGATTGCATGCATCTCAGAAAGATTGAGGGCCAGTAATCCCTCCCTGCTCAGCTTGAGCAGATCTTCATCGGACATCTCACGCAGAGGAACCGACGAGACGCGACTCCGCTCATTCATCTCCGATTGAACCACCGCAGGGTCCATCGTCTGCTCCTGCTCAGAAAGAGCGGAAAGCGAGCCAGCGCCTTTCAGTGTATAGTGCTGCACAACCGGATTATAGAGCAACCCCACCGCAAGAACATGAACCTCTCGCATCGACAAACGGCCATCCAACAGATAGCGCCGACCAGTCTCAACATGCTCAATGCCATCGATACCAAGCAATCGGGCACCGGAGAGCACACTTTCCGCCAGCGTATCAGTGACACCAGGACGAAAAAAAACATCCACGATGTGGGCGTCATCTGCGGCAGAGGCGGCGCGAAAGATACGTGCTTCCTGAACAACGGGATCAACAAGCAACTGACGGGTAAGTCGATCAGCCTGAGAGGAACTCAAAGTTCCGGTGACCTGATAAAGCTGGGCGGTACGCAGGTAAAGAGGGGATTGGCTATTAGCGATTACACTGAGAGATGGGAGAGAGTTTTCTGGCAGATGAAGGACATCCTGAGCGAGTTTATGTGCCAGCCCATCATGTTGGCTGGAAACGGCCCGGATCTCAATGAAATAAAATGTCACTTTCCTTGTCCTGAACTGGGCTAGGGATCTAGCAAGCTATTACATTGATTGGCGGAACGAGTTTATTGTATCACCTGATTTCTTATAAGTGCAAGTAAGTGCAAGGAGCGTATCAGAGTCTCTCAAAAGTCGCTTTTCAGCCATCGCCAAACCCCTCCCCAGGA
>DAOTTL010000470.1:0-3354 GCA_034438135.1 Ktedonobacteraceae bacterium
TTTGCTGCTGCCAGACTCAGCCCTTTCTCCCTTTCTCGGGGAGGGGCGGCTTTACAAGCCGCAGAAAAGTGAGGTATGACTCATAGTTCTTGCTGACGGCGTAACCGCCAGCAAGAACGTTTCCTCTCTTCTTATGCTTTTAACGAGGAGCCTGCTGATCCAATCGGCCAGTCGGCCAGTCCGCAGAACGTTCGTAGCCATTTTTCGTTTCGGCCGTCGTTTCCCTGCTTTGACCGAGGTTTAGTAGCGGTCCAATCAGATCGATTGGCAGAGGGAAGATCACCGTCGAATTTTTCTCTACCGCGATCTCCGTCAATGTTTGCAAGTAGCGCAGTTGGAGTGTCGCAGGTTCAGAACCAATCACCTTGGCGGCCTGGGCCAGTTGTGCAGACGCCTGTAATTCGCCTTCGGCATGAATGATCTTGGCGCGTTTCTCACGTTCAGCCTCGGCCTGCTTGGCCATGGCACGCTGCATAGAGGAGGGTAGTTCAATATCCTTGATCTCGACCGCCGTCACCTTGACTCCCCAACGTTCGGTGTGCTCATCGATGGAGGTTTGCAACTCGCGGTTGATCTTCTTCAGTTGGGAAAGAAGTTCATCCAGTTCCGATTGGCCCAGCACATTGCGCAGTGTTGTCTGACCAATCTGAGTGGTGGCCTGGAAAAAGTTCATTACATTTACAACGGCAGCGGCAGGATTAACTACATAGAAGTAAATTACTGCGGTCACCTTGATTGTGACGTTATCACGCGTAATAATCTCCTGCGGAGGCACGGTCAGAGTGACAATACGCAGATCAACCTTGACAATACGTGATATGAAGGGAGGCACGAAGAAAACGCCTGGACCTTTTGCACCTTTAAGACTTCCTAGTACAAAAATGACCCCACGCTCGTACTGCTGTACTACACGGATTGCGGAGAAAAAGATAAAAATGACAATTACAGCGACGATAACTAGCACTGAAACAGTCGCAGCGCTCATAGCGATTCTCCTTTAGAGTAGTATTTCTTAAGAATGTTGTTTTTCCGTTCATATCATAGCATGTTCTCTCACAAAAAACTTCCCTTTTCTGCCGATTCAGTGCCTTCTTCTATGGCAGAGAAATAAAGCCAGCGGTTTCTATATTCACTACTCACATTGAACAATGACACATTGTTTAGAGCCTTCGTAAGGCCTCGAAAAGATTTTCATTATCAGGCATATTCCCTGGCGAATCCTGGATCTCGATAAAGCGAATGATCCCCTCTTTATCAAGTGCGAAGAGTGCACGGTCAGGCATACCGTTTGGATTGCGGACCCCATAGGCATCCACAATCTGGCCTTGAGGGTAGAAATCCGAGAGCAGTGGGAAAGACGTTTTCATTGAGTTGGACCAGGCTGCCAGCGTATATATGCTGTCCATGCTGATACTGACGATCTCTGCATCCAGGTCCTGGAAGCGATCGAGTTCGGCCTCATAGGAAGGGAGCTGAGCTGAGCATACTTGACTGAACGCGAAGGGCACAAAGGCCAGCACGACATTCTTTTTGCCGCGAAAATCGCTCAGATGCCAGTCTTCTCTATTGGCCTGCTTGAGCGTAAAATCAGGCGCTACATCTCCTACTTTGAGCGTTTTACTTGTGGAGTTCGTCATTTCATACAGTCCTTCCTAATAAACGCAGAAACACTTCTCCTGAGATCTTTACAATTATATTCCTTGTTAAGGAGTATCAGGAGTAATTGCTGGTTTGAAATAAATAAAAAAGCAGCATCTGGCTACTCATCAGGATTCTAGCACTCTCAGAAGGACTCTGTCAAACCATCTCCTGCCAGGAAACAGGGTTTCTGTCACTCCCTCATTTTTAGGAGCAAGTCGGTTCGCGTTACGGAGAGAACCGATCAATCGTCTAATAATGGTGTAAAATGACGTTTTTTGAGAAGTGTCACAAAATACATGAAAAGGAAATGCAAGACATAGACATGCTGCGAAACCAGACTATTTTGGGGGGAAATCCACATGTGGAGCGAGGAACAGCATCTATACACACGCACTGGTGGAGCATTTTTTCTGATCCCAAAAATCCTCTCACTTACCTCCCTATTATTGTGACCATTGTCATCCTTTTCTCTGGTGCATCTGCCCAGTTTGGTATGCTGGGAAGCGACATAAAACACTATCAATGCTATTCTGCGCTTTTCTGGCAGGGGAGTAGTGGTCTGAATGTATTGGCCCATAATCAGTGTGATTTTATTTATGCCATGGGGTTGTCTCACGCTCCACTGGTGGCCTTCCATCTTTTGCCATTTGAGTATCCGCCGCTTACATTGGTCCTTTTTTCCATAGCTTCACTTGCTCCTCCTATGTATTATGGAGCTGCTTTTGCTCTTTTGATGGCTTGTTTTGCTTTCCTGATATATATCCTTCTCCTGCGTTACGGGTCACGCTGGTCCGCGCTGGTCTATACGACGCTGCTGGCGATTGCGGCCTTTGGAACGGGGGAAGGACGTTTTGATCTGGTGCCTGCTCTGCTGACGCTTCTCTGTGTGATTGCCGCCGACCGCAAGCACTGGCGTCTGGCGTATATAGCGCTGGCCTTTGGAGTACTGCTGAAGCTCTATCCATTGCTCCTGCTTCCTGCGCTGTTTATGGCGGAGCAGATAGACGCCCAACTCTTTCATGCTCCTCCCGAGGTACTTAAGCTTGTTCATTTGCCTGGGGAACTCTGGCAAACGCTGAAGGGGATCGGTCAATGGCGTTGGAAAAACACGCTCCTCTTTGGTGTTTTGCTGATCGGGGTAACTGCACTCTTCGCACTATTCAACATCCAGGGAGCGTTTATCAGTCAACTAGGCTATTTTGCCAGCCGTCCCATCCAGATCGAATCAACTGGCAGTACGATCCTCTGGCTAGGACGCTCTTTTGGTCATCCAAGCATTATGGTCTATACGTTCAGTTCGTTCAACTTCACAAGCGATCTAACGGGTCCAGTCACTCTGACCTGTGAGGTGCTCTTTGTTGTTGGCTATGCGCTGGGTTTGCTACGTCAGTGGCAGCGCAGGTTGAATCTGACGCAGGTGTGTATGGTGTTGATTCTGGTCTTTATAGCTACCGGCAAGGTTTTTAGTCCGCAATACCTGATATGGGTTATTCCTCTGCTGGCCTACGACAGTCTCTTTAACTGGTTCACGCTCTGCTGCTGGACAGCGATTGCTGCTCTGACAACGTATATCTATCCCTATCTCTATGTCCAGGCGGCTCCTACTTTTATTCTGCCAACGGCGACCTGGTTTATCCCGGTTGTGGCTTTGCGCAATGCTCTCCTTCTTGTTGTGACCCTGGCAATGCTTTTTGGCTGGTTTCACTTTACTCA
>DAOTTL010000471.1:0-5251 GCA_034438135.1 Ktedonobacteraceae bacterium
TTTGCTGCTGCCAAACTCAGCCCTTTCTCCCTGAAAAGCTGGCGGCTCAGCCGCCCGAAATCCATCTTATTCTTTTGGGGCGTGGCCTGGCCTTTACAAGTAGAGGCTTTCTTCGCTCCTCGGAGGCGACAGAGAAGAAAAAAAGGGTGGGTGGGGAAAGAAACGACTTTTGCAAAACCCTGTTCACAGATTCCATACAGCTTGAAACAGGGTCAGAGGTATGATAAGATAGGCAAAGCTCTCGAACTGAAAGCGCAACCGTGAAGGAACAGGTAAAGAGAAAGGAAGAGTAGAATAGCGTGACAATCAGGCATGCTCGTATATATGATGTCTTCGCACTTCTTACAGCGCTAGTAGTGCTCATAGCTGATCAATGGACCAAGTCATTAGTTGTTGCCCATTTAGGGCCGCCCAACTTTGGACCCATTGTCCCAGTAATTGGTCAGTACCTCGAATTCTACTACATCACCAACACAGGTGCCGCTTTCAGCATGTTCGATACCAACGGACCGATCCTCATTCTCTTGATCATCGTTGCCGTCGTTGTAATCGTTTATCTCTACCTGCGCATGCTCAACTCAGGGCCTCTCATCTACAAACTCGTCTTCGGACTCATCATCGGAGGGGCCGCAGGCAATCTGCTGAATCGTTTTACCATCGGTTCAGTGGTCGATTTCATCTGGTTCCGCATCCCGCAGATAGGCTTCAGCTTCGCCATCTTTAACCTCGCAGACGCCTCTATTAGTATAGGGGTCATCTTACTCTTCATTTCACTACTGGGAGGGTTGGGGAGAAAACCCCAGGAGAGCATACAAGAACAGCCGAAGACCAATGAGCCCCTGCTACCAACACAAGCACAGGAGCACGATGTATAAACCTCAATCGCCCTTATCAACTGGCCAGCAATTCACCATCTCGTCATTAGAGGCAGGGCAGCGCCTGGACCGTTACCTGGTTCCAGTTCTACCGGATTTTTCGCGCACGCAGATCCAACAGCTTATCGGTGGAGAGGCCGTCCAGGTGAATGGACGCCCCAGTAAACCAGGCTACGTCCTGCGTACCGGAGACGAAATCTTGCTTGATACGTCTCATCGTATCTCCTCTCCGACGAAGGCGCAACCCCAGCCGTTGCCCCTGGATATTGTCTATGAGGACGACGATCTTCTGATCGTTAACAAAGCACCCGGTATGGTTGTCCATCCCGCGGCAGGTCATCACGATGATACGCTGGTCAACGCCTTGCTGGCATATTATCCAGCCATTGCGGAGAACAATACAGAGCAGCGGCCAGGCATTGTTCATCGACTTGACCGGGATACCTCGGGTCTGCTCATAGTCGCCAAGAATCAACAGTCTCAGACTGCTTTGATCGCGCAGATGCAACGCCATGAAGTGATCAAACGCTACCTTGCCCTTGTAGAAGGAAACGTTTCGCTCGACGCGGGTAGTATCGATGCTCCTATTGGACGTGACCCACGTCACCGTCAACAAATGGCCATTACTGTTGTTGGCAGTCGCGAAGCGCGAACGCACTTTCGTGTTCAAGAGCGCTTTGCCCGTCATACACTTCTGCTCATCCAATTAGTGACCGGGCGCACGCATCAGATACGCGTTCACCTTAAGGCCATTGGTCATCCAGTTGTGGGCGATCTCATGTATGGCTCGGGTCATGGAGGAGGCAAATCTACTCTACACCGCCAGTTTCTTCATGCCTGTCAGCTTCAATTTGCCCATCCGATTACCGGGAAGGCTCTCCAGTTTGACTCTCCTCTTCCTGAGGATCTGCAAGCAGTAATCGACGACAAAAATTTCCTGTAGCCCCCTGGAAGGTGAACGGCTTTGTATGGTATACTTACTTTATCAGGACATAGACGTTCACCTGATACTAATCTCACCTTTCCTCACATTTGATCGTGTACACAGTGCTCTTTCACTCGGAATAACCTATTCGGGCTACGTATGCCTCTCATAGCTATTTTTCTACCTTAAACAGTGCTAGAATACCTTTCATTATTGTTGACTTATCATTAGAACGTATGTGCTATGAAAACGACGATCATTGTAGTAGTATCATTCAATACCCCGACAATAGTCGGTATTTCTGCAATTGGATGTTGTTGTTATTCAAAGGAGTATCAGGCATGCCAGTTTTAGAAGCGACCGACAGTACGATGCCGCGCAGTGTGTTGCGTCATCGTCCGCTCGACGATTCACCCAAACATTCTGTCGTAACGGCTGCGGCTCGTCCAGTTACCCAGAGGGCTTCGCGTGCTCGTCCCAAAACGGCTGACGACGATTTAGTGAGTGAATGGCAGCGAGGAGAGGGTCGATCCTCGGTCAACACTGTCAGTCCTCAACGCGCGTCCATCTCGTCCACGCGGGACGTCTACAGCGGAGTGAGCTATAAACCTCCGTTATCACTTACACCTTCGGGGAAGGTTTCTCTCCGTCTCTATCACAGCCATCCACTTCTCTTTCTCGGTTTAGGAATGCTTATCATGCTTGCGCTCTGTACGCTGCTCATGGCTGGTCTCAACTGGGGAAACGACGTAATGAACTATGTGCATTACGGCGATCCTCGAACCTTCCAGATGGATGCAGTTGTCGGACACAACGATTCTGTGAATAATCCAAGCCACTTTATTGCCCTGAATCTTCATGGAAGAATCGAAATTATCGAATTTCCCGGTGGAGACGGTGCCCATGCGCGTATCTTTCTGGGTCCGCAACTTTATGGAACGGATGCGGAGAAAACGCCCGCGACCCTTCGCTTTGCTGATGTCAACGGAGATCACCGACCAGATGTCCTGATCTTCTTTCAGTCGTCCTGGATAGTGTTTATCAATAGCCAGGGAAGCTTCCGTTCGCCTACGGCGCAGGAACGCCAGGAAGCTAGCCAGTATCTCGCCACCCATAGTCAGTAAACCAGAGCATCTTAGTAAAAGAGAAAAGCAGCAGAACGACACATGTCGTTCTGCTGCTTTTCTCTTTTTAAAGAAATTGCTTAGCGCGATCCAGTCATACTGGCAGTACGGCTCGAAGCAGCCGCAACTACCGGCTGATGGTGTTGAGCAGCCTTAGAAAGCACAGCACCCACTGAGAAGCCGACACGTTTGCGGGCCGGAATCGTAATCTGCTGTCCACCGCGAATAGATTTCACTCTGCGGGGCGCTACATTGCGCAGATTCCAGGTGCCGAAGCCCATCAGTCGTACTTCCTGGCCCTTGGAAACATCTTCGCGCACAATTTCAGTAAATGCATCGATCACTTTGTTGGTTTCTTTCAAATTCATGCCAGCCCTGGCCGCAATCTGATGGATCAGTTCATCTTTTCCAACAATGTTTGTATTCTTCTCATTCTCAGACGAAATAGTAGCCATAAGAGTATTTGCTCCTTCTGAGTAGTAAGCAGAGAGAGGTATTCTATCTCTCTGCCTGTAATCGCGGCACGTGTACTCCTCTTGAGATTATCTCCACGCTGGTTCCTTCGACTGGCTCCATACGTGCCACACATAGGTAAATGGGGTCTCCATTCACTCTCACTATACCGACCCCCACCAAATACCCCTTGCTTCCCTCAGAAAAGGCTCCTTTTTCATGATTATTGCTGTGAAAAAGAGCCTTCTTTTCATGATTATCGCAGAGCTAGCTGCGAACAATACTCCATTGCTCGTTGGACTTGCCGTGATATGGCCATTGGATGACGGATGCGCCGTTGGCTGTTGAATTGCCGGTCACATCGAGACATTCATCGCTGCGCTCATTGATCAGGGTATAATAGCCATTCCCTTCGTAGACAATTAGCCACTGTTGATTGACCCCTCCACTGGGCGTCCACTGATCAACGGTGGCACCCTGCGCCTGCGAATTGGCATAATCCTCCAATGCCAGCCCGCTATTCATATTGAGAATTTTATAGTAGCCATTGCCCAGATTGGTGATTGTCCATTGCTGACTCGGTTGAGCGTTGGCTGCATTCTGCACGGTGACGGCTCCGACTGTTGTCGAGGAGCCAGAGATGTCCAGAAGTTTGCCACTCTTCCTGTTGATCAGGTTGTAGGAAACCGTACCGTCAAAGGTATCCTTCACCTTGACCAGGCTCCACAACTGATTGGCCGGGTCATTATCCTTGTAGGGATACTGATTGATCTGCGCACCTGCACTGGTGGATTTGCCGTGGACATATAAAGCCTGGCCGCTATTCACATTCAGGATTTTGAAGTAGCCATCATCCGCCACGCCAGTGATGCTCCAGAGCTGGCTCTTTCCACCACTCGCTTTATTCTGGACCACGTCGGCTCCACTGGTGGTCGATCCACCAGAGATGTCCAGAATATCGCCGCTGTGCTTATTGGTGATGGTATATGTTCCTCGTACCAGCTTTCCAGCTCAGTCCGCTGAAGGTAAAAGGCGGATGTGGGACATAGGTATTATTTCCGCCAGTATCAGGACTTTGCGAGGCGACCAGAGTATTATTCAGGTAGAGATTGACTTTTGTACAGTTCGAGAAGACGGTTACACTTGTGGGCGAGTTCGAGGTCCACCAGTTGGCGATATAGACCATCGGGCCGGAACTCACGTTTGCGAAGGTCACACTCGGGTCGCGCTGGCTCTGATAGAAGTAATACACAAATTTGGGAATACGGGTGAGATCCATCAGGCCAGCATAACAGGGAAACGTCTCCTTACCTCGATTATAATCAAAGCCGCACCAGCTGGCCGCGCCTGCCAGCGTATAATTCGCATTGGGTGTCAGGTAATTATTATAATCTTGCTGTTTTTCAGATGCGCCAAGCAGCATGGCCGCCTCTCCATCGGAGCGTGTAGAGCGAGATGTGCTCTGTTCGCCGCCAAAATCGAAGTCTCCGTACTCTCTCATAAGCAGAGCCGCAGGTCCAGAAGTAGAGTACGAGGCATTTTGCACATCAAAGATAGTCCCTGAATCTGCTGTGTTGCCGCCATAGGCGAAAGCCTGAGTTCCCGGATATTCTGTGTGGGTGATGCTGGTTGTCATCTGGGCATAAGAATCGGGCACATTCGTTTCATTGAGAGAGACCTCCGACAGAATAACCGCAGGATGGTTGCGATCGCGTCGGATCATCTCACGGACATCGTTGTAGGAATCATTCACAAACTGAGTTGCACTATTGTAGTTCTGCCAACCAGGTATAGAATCGAGGATCATAATCCCTAGTTCATCGCAGGCATCCAGAAAGGCCGTATCTGGTGGATAGTGGGCAGAACGTACGAAA
>DAOTTL010000472.1:0-28676 GCA_034438135.1 Ktedonobacteraceae bacterium
CCTTGAGGATGCGCCTTTCGGGCCTCTGCTCATAGGTAAGAGGATTTCCCTGCTCATCACGTGCTCTCAAAGCCTCGTAACGTTCTGCGAGGGGAAGAGCCTCATACGCTTGACGGTTTTCATCGGTTAGTCCAAGCATTTCTTGAAAGGCCTCATTTGAGCGGATCACCTCATCAGCTTTATTCACGACAAAAATACCATCGGTGAGGGACTCAAAAAGAGCCTCCAGTTCAATTGCCCGATTAGCCGCATCGCGTTCGGACTGATGAAGCTCTGAAAGATCTCGCGTGATTGAGACAACTCCGTCAGTTTTGCCATGGAGATTGCGCAGAGGAGCAGCACTGATAGAGAGAAAATGTTCAGTGCCCTGGCTATCGGAGACACGAATCTCCATATTCTCGATCATTTCACCATGTAAGGCATGCATCATTGGCAGATCGGTCTCACCAACCAGTTTTCCGGTCAGTGTAAACGCCTCGCGAGTCTTCACAAGTTCACCTAAAGACTTGTTGGGCATATTGGGACCGAAAATAGCGCTATGTCGTCCAACCTCATTGATCTGAATGATGTGACCGCGTTGATCATAGATCTCAACTATATCGGGAACTGTCTCGATAATTCCTTCCAGGCGAGCATGTTCTTTCGTCAGGGACTCTGCCAGGCGTTCTCCCTGACGACGTGCTCGTTCTGTCTGACTGGCCACAATACTGATCACCAGACCAATAAGAATAAAGAATAGAATCTCGTAGACATCCTGAGCACTTTGAAGGTCCCAGCCTGGATGGGGAGGCAGAACCACATAAAGGAGCATGCAGGCACCGGCCAGAGTGGCAATAATGCTGGGTCCAACTCCCCAACTCACTGCCACCAGCGCCAGCGCCAGCACTTCGGGCGAGCCAGCAAAAGCAAGGTTGTGGAGGAAATTATCCAGGTAAAGTGTTATGAAAACCGTCCCCGTTTGCAAGAGGAGCGCAGCCAGATAACCAAAGAAGGGATGTGCCAGTCCAGACGGAAGCCAGGGAGGCGTAAAAGTACTGGTTGCGAACCACTGTCGAATCCGTTGGACCGGATTCTGCTGCACAGTTGGCAGGCGTGACCCTATATTCTGGTACAAAGCACTTTCATCGTCATGTTCAGTTGTGGACATCGTTTCAGGCCGATCAGGAACCGCCTGATCAGTACTGGCTGTGGAGTGTTTTTGTTTCTCAACAGCATTATGAAACAGGTGCTTTGTTGCTCTGGGGGCCTTCTCGTTTTTCATAATGAGCAAAATCCCTCAAAAGGTTTAAGGAACCCTACTTTCGTTTGTCTCGTCAACGATATACTGGACAACGTCCTCGAATTTCTTTGTGCGCTCGAAAACTGCGCGTTGGCGTGTGGCTCCATTGCCGCGTGCGAGTGTAAGAGCAACCTGCTGCGAGACCTGTACCCAGTCTCCATGGTATTCCAGGGCTGGCCGTAGAAATGTAAGAAAGCGTTCAATCAAATCGCCTGAGGGAACGGGCCGCTCCTCGGTGACATCAATCAAAGTATTCTCCAGCCCATAACGTGCAGAATGCCAGGTGGCGACTTTTAGCAGTTCTGTGGACACCTCTGGTACAGATTGTCCCTGTTGTGCCTGTTCGTAGCAGGTGCGCACCAGTGCCCGAATGAGTCCAGCGATCATGAGTGTCTCATCGATTGTCATACAAACATCCATCACGCGAAACTCAATTGTCTTATAGTGTTCCGGCAGACGAATATCCCAATAGATGCGTGACATATCCTCAATACTTCCAGTGTTCACCATTGAACGAATGAGTTCATCGTGTGCGCGACGAGAAGCAAAAAAAGGAGGTGGACCGGCGAATGGTGAGGTCCACCAGAGACCAGTGCGAAAGCTCGCGTAGCGGGTATCTGCGCCATGCCAGAAAGGGGAATTTGCGCTCAGACCCAGCAGCAATGGAAGCCAGTTTCGTGCCCGATTCATTACATCGATTGCAAGCTCCTGGTCGTTTAGTCCAACATGAACGTGACATCCAAAGATTACCTGCTCCTGAATGAGTTGTCCATAATCACTGATCAGTTGCTGATAGCGCAATTTAGGTGTAACCCTCTGCTCATACCAGGGAGAGAAAGGATGAGTGCTAGCTGCTGCAATCAGCTTCCCTTCTTGCCTGGCTGCCTCGACAAGCGCATTTCTTTGTCGGGTCAGAGCTGCCTCTACGTCTCCTAATGTGTGACAAATAGGAGTAGCTACCTCAATCTGAGAAAGCATCAATTCATACTTGACCGTCTCGCCTAGCGTCACATTTGCCCTGGGTAGGATGCGTTCCACGTCAGAACTCAATGCATACGTCTCAGGATCAATAATTTGAAACTCTTCTTCGACGCCAATTGTGAATACCTCGGTTTCTGAGGTCATATCCGATGCCTCCTTCAGCTGTGAGCGGTTCAATATCTCTTTTTATCATAACCCTATCTATGTGCCGTAAAGTACGCAGCTTTGATCGGTTGATTGGCTTAATGCCTGTTTCAACGATCTATTTTTAATTGCGAAGAAGGGACTGAGAATAGACTGATACACCGCAGATGATACAATCTATTTTCTGACGAGCATAGTTATTATGCCATCTTCTTTCCTGAGAAGCAATACGTGTACATCATGCAGGGCTTTCTCCGCAATTTTTATGAGCATGCAAAGATAGCCAGAATTTCTCTCTCCAAGTATTTTCAGTTTTAAGAAGAGATGGGAGCTGCCGTTTGTTTTTCGTCTGTGAGAACGCTTTCTCCATTTTTCCTGGATCCTTTTCACTACCAGCCAGATCCGTTCTCAACCATTTCTGCACGCAGTTATTCCTGATAGAGTAGCGCCAGCGAGGTATACTGAAGGGGGAAGTTGGGACATGTAGAAAAGAGGAAAAGCGCATGCGCATACCATTAGTAGACCTGCGTGCCCAGTACCACAGCATCAGATCCGAGGTATTGGCGGCTATCGAGCAGGTTCTTGAGCATATGGAACTCTATCTGGGACCTCAGGCACAGGCTTTTGAACAGGAATTTGCCGCGTATTGTGGATGCCAGTATGGTGTTGGAGTCTCTTCAGGGACCGAGGCATTAGTTCTGGCTTTGCGTGCCTGCGGGATCGAAGCTGGCGATGAGGTTATCACAGTAGCCAATGCCTCGATTACTACTGCCGAGGCGATCATCCAGGTGGGTGCCACTCCTACTTTTGTGGATATTGATCCTGTGACGTATACCATGGATTGGCGACAATTAGGGCAGGCGTTGACCCCACATACTCGCGCTGTGATACCGGTTCATCTCTATGGTCACCCGGTTGCGATGCAGCCAGTAATCGATTTTGCCCATCGACATAATCTCTTCGTCATTGAAAACGCCTCCCATGCACATGGAGCAACCTATCAGGATCAGCGCGTAGGTGGGATAGGTGACATTGCTTGTTTCAGCCTTTCGTATCGCAGGAATCTGGGTGCTTACGGTGAAGCAGGTATCTGCGTTACCAATCAACTCCACCTCGCAGAGGCTGTGCTGCATTTGCGTGCCCATGAATCGGCAGTGCGCGTTCCACATGAGTTTGTGGCAGATAATGCTTATCTCGATGAGATTCAGGCCGCGATCCTACGGGTCAAGTTTGCGTACCTGGAACATTGGAATGCGGCTCGCCGTTCTCATGCGTTATTCTATTCCGAGCAGTTACAGGATATAGTAGAGGGGATCCCGATTACTCAACCATGGGCCGCTCATACCTTTTATCTTTATGTTGTGCGTGTAAACGAGCGTGAGCGCTTTTGCCAGGCGCTCTGGCAACAAGGGATTGTTACCGGCATTCATTATCCTTCTCCTGTTCATCTGCAACCTTTATGTGCACCCTATGGCTACAAACCGGGCAGTCTACCTGTCACCGAGGCAGTTTCTCAACAGATTGTCTCGCTTCCTATGTATGCGGAATTGACGCCTGAACAACTGGAGATAGTGATAGATGCCGTTAAACGGTGTGTTGTATTTTGTTGACAGAGCAAAGAACAGGCGAGCAAAATACTGAAGGGATTCGTCCACAGAAGGGCGCAAAGACCAATCTCCCAATTTATTCATAGCGTTGCCACTCTTCGGGATAGACCTGTGCATAGCCTGCTGTGGACTGGCCGGTAACGTCGTTCGTCAGGAGATAGCGGTAAAAGGCAATACAGCCTTGAATAGTAGAACTCAACTGGTAGTAGCGTAGAATAGTCTCATACCCATGTTCTCCCAGTTGGTGAGCGAGGTCGCTATCTCCAATCATGAGTCGCAGGGCATAGGCCAGTTGTTCTGGCTGTTCTGACTCGACCAGAAGTCCGTTGATCCCTTGCTCGATGATGTCTTCGCTGCCACTGACACGTGTGGTGATGCATGGCAGACCACAGGCCAATGCTTCTAGCAACGCATTATGCATGCCCTCCCAACGTGCGGCTAGAACAAATCCCCATGCTTCTCGCAGGCATGTAGCAATGTCATATCGGGTTCCTAAAAATTGAACACTTTCCTGAATACCCAGCTGCACTCCCAACTGCTCCAGTTCCATGCGGCATCTTCCCTCGCCTGCCAGAAGGAGGCGTGGATGCAGGTCTTTTCTCCACTCCGCAGGCATTGCCAGCATATGCGCCCAGGCCTGTAACAGGACATCGATCCCCTTCCCATATTCCAGCCGAGCAACACAGAGTAAAACGCGATCTTTTCCCTGCACTATTTTGCGTTGCCATGTCGCTGGATAAAACTGTTGCGTATCGACGCCGTTAGGGAGGTAGACAATGCGCTCTGGCGAGAACCCATGATGTAGCAGGTACATGTAACTTCGCGAACTCAAAATTTGATAGTAGGCGTGAGATTGACGTAGATAGTTGAGCATATGGTTTCCGCCCCAGAATGTCTGTGCCAGGTGTTCAATATCGCCGATCTTGTCGGAGAGGATTGTATGCCGCTGTCCAACTATTTTAGCATCGTCGCTGGATGTGGGCAGTGCGGCCTTTTCCACCGCGGTTGTCTCGCACGATTGTTCATATGGTCCTATCGTCTGAACTCCGATGATCACCGGCTTATGTGTCAATTTGCCAATCATGGTTGCCACGACTGCCAGCGGCGAGATTTGAAGTACATGAATAAGATCATAGTCATGACGCGCTCGCCACAGAAGCAGGAATAGTAACAAATCAATTACAATGTGTCCGAAGCGACCCACATGCAAAATTCCTTTGGGACCGTAGAGTCCTCCGATCCGTAGGATTGGAACCCCGAAATACGTTTCATTGCCAGACCATGCTTTTTTGTGGCGTAGAGTAATCACCTGCACTGCATGTCCCAACTGGAGCAAATATCGGGCCTGTTTTTCAGCCTGGGTCTGAGCACCGCCAACGCTCGGCCAGAACTGAAAGGCTATTACACAGACACGCATGAGCGTTCAATGCCTCCCTATCCGCATACTCAAACAATCTTCAAGAATGTTCATTTTTCACTGTACGTACATCCCCACATTTCAATTGATAGCTTGTTTGCTCAGGATCTCTGAGTCGATTGTGGAATGTCCTGCATTGTATCTGTCGTGAAAGTTCGTCTGGTGAGACCATTGGTGGGTAGTGCCAGACCGCTCAGGGAGAGCGATGGGCGGATTACATATTCAGAGACCGCAGGTTTCAGTGGATCGGTCTCTCCTATGCCTCCCGGACTCGGGGTTGGCTCAGGTGCCACTGCTTGCAACAGGAGTGTTTCTCCCATGCCTGCCAGCCTCGTCAGTTCAGGCTTGCTGATAGGTTCATCAGTTACCGCAAGTACTTTCAATGTCATTGCCGGTAACTCTGCCGTAACAGGTTCTGGCATAAACTGCTCATCTTCTTGCTCGTCAGTGGTAAGAGTATATGGGTGGGTGTCCGCATAATCGCGCCAAGAACTCTGATTCACAATTACTCCCAGGAGCCTCGTCTGCAATTGCCAGAGCAACTGGCGCGTTTGCGCCAGAACGTGCCGTGGAGTACATGCATTATTGACCACCAGAACCAGAGCCTCGATGGATGTTGCCATGATCTGAGTCTCAGCCACCGAGAAGAGAGAAGGAGCATCGAGCAGAATGTAGTCAAACGAAGCCTGTCTCAAATGAACGAAGAACTGCTCTGTTGTCAGCAACTGAATGAACTCAGCAGAGTTCAGCTTTTTCGTGCCTGCTGGGAGGATATAGAGTCCAGGAACCCTGGTTGCTTGACAGTAGTATTCGATGGGCAATAGTTCGCTCTCGCTAAGCAGCAGATCTGTCAGGCCGACCTGGTTGCTCAGTTGGAAGCGCTGTGCCAGTACTGGATGATGGATATTTATATCGATTAATAGGACGCGTTTGCCCGATTGGGCTAGATTCATAGCTACCTGGCTGGCAATAGTGCTTTTCCCTTCGCCTTCCAGTGCACTTGTAAACATGACCAGCTTAAACGCCTTATGAGCCTGCGCTACATTTAAGCTGGCACAGATCATATGGTATTTTTCCTCATTCACACTATATGCCGATGAGAACTGTTGAGTATCTGGGGTGCGCGGCACCATTGTCATGATCTCTGTGCCAAGGAGTTCTTGAATCTGCTCTACACCAGTTGCCAGATTGCGAATCCACTCAAAAAGTACAATGAAAAGTATCGCCAGTAACAGACCAACGGTAGCTCCTATTGCACTGACCTCCAGCAATTGCGGTTGTGCCTGGATTGTAGGAGGCGTTGCCGGAATAATCTGGAGCGTGTCAGCGAAAGAATTCTTTGCGTACCGAACGAAGCTCTGGCTTACTTGGTTTGCCAGATCGGCGGCCAGCTGAGGATTCCTGGCCTGGACGTCCAGTTCAATAATCTGGGTATTTTTTGGCGCTTGTACCGAGATCATCGAGGCAAGATCGCGAGTGCTCATATCAGCGCGTTCTGCTACAACTGGCTCCAGGACCTCTGGAGTGGTTACCTGTTGCGCGAGTTTCAGCAGTGCCTGGGAACCATCCTCGGCTGTCCCCGTATGCGCTGAGAGGTTTGTCTCAACAATGAGGTATGCTGAAGCCTGATACTGAGGATGAAGAATTGTTCCAAGCAAATATGTGGCGCTTCCAAATATCACCACGCCCAACGCCAGCAACCACATCCACCGTCTTGCCAGAAGCAGAGCGTATCTGAAGGTATTTCCCATCACTACCATCCTTTGCAAACTTACACACAGGAATTCAACTTGCTACCTATCACCCGTGTATCAATTTGCGCATTTGAATTTTCCTGTCAAATCACATTATACTGATGATTCCAAATTCTTGAAAGATAGGTGAAGGCTATGCTTTAGTACTTTCAGGTTACCCGTTGGTAAAGCAAAAGATTTCAGATTATTATATGATCGTATATTAGAAAAGAAGAATTTTTCAATTGCATTCAGCGGGAACGGGAAACGAAAGGAGCGTTGCATCCACTCACTTCCCTCGAAGGTGAGGGTACAACGGCGAGTTTTCATGAGAATAGGGTTGCTTGAAGACAACCCGGCTATCCTTGACTATATGGTCACGGCTCTTGTTATGGCTGGTCATAATGTCTCTCCTCATACTCAAGGTGCGTCGTTGTTGCAGGCTATTTTTACAGCGTTGCAAGGACATTCCTCAATCCCCTACGATGTTGTCGTTGTGGATGTTTTACTTGCGGATACATTGTCAGGTACAGATACTATTGTTCGCATACGCGAATATCTTGGTCCTGAAGTTTTACCGGTTGTAATTGTTTCGGCCTGCAGTCAGGCTGAGTTGTCTATGATTCATGCGACATTCCCCGATGTATCTATTCTGCGCAAACCTTTCAAGATGGGAGCTTTGCTCCAAACTATTACGCGACTTCAGCGTAGGCAGTCTCCTGAGTCGATTGATCCGTAAGCAAGCTATCCCTACCTTTCCTGCGGCTTGCAAAGCCGCTCCTCCCCCAATAAAAAGGAGAAAGGGATGAGTTTTCCGGTAGCTTCGCTGCTGGAAAACTCATCCCTTTCTCCCTGAAAAGCTGGCGGCGCAGCTGCCAGCAAGAGAGTTGGCTCATTTTGGCAAAATGAGGGATGACTCATACCTCTGCTATTACACAGTCTGGTTGATGGTTTGAGGCTCGACTACGACAATTCCATCGTGTAGAGCCAGATGAGCGATCTGTCCTGAGGTCAACTCTCCGTTCAGGACGGCATCAGCCAGGGCGTTATCGACGTAGTTTTGAATGGTGCGACGGAGTGGCCGTGCCCCATATTCTTCGTCAAAGCCTTCGCTCAAGAGTAGTTCGCGTACCTCTTCGCTTACATCCAGTTCGATGTTTCTCTCGCTCAGTCGGTTACGTACCTGAGCCAGGAGGAGATCAACGATCGAGTTGAGTTCTTCTTTGCCAAGGGAGCGGAAGACGACTATCTGATCGATACGGTTAATGAACTCTGGTCGGAATATGCGCTTCAGGCCTTCGAGGGCTTTAGAGCGCATCGCTTCATGCTGCTCGTCTCGTGCCTTATCGCCACTGGATTTCAGAAAGCCGATTTGGACGGCTCGTTTGAGATCAGCACTGCCAGCGTTACTGGTCATGATGACGACTGTGTTTTTGAAGTCCACAGTGCGGCCCTGACCATCAGTCAAGCGGCCATCATCCATGATCTGCAAGAGAGAGTTGAAGACCTCAGGATGGGCTTTTTCGACCTCATCCAGCAAGATCACGCTGTACGGACGACGGCGTACCTGCTCGGTCAACTGACCACCCTCGTCGTGTCCAACGTATCCTGGAGGGCTACCAAAGAGTCGCGAGACGGTGTGCGGCTCCATATACTCCGACATATCCAGGCGGATAAGATGGTCCTCACCTCCGAAGAGTTCAGCTGCCAGCGCTTTGGCCAGTTCAGTTTTGCCCACACCGGTCGGTCCAAGGAAGAGGAAAGAACCGATTGGACGATTGGGATCTTTCAGTCCGGCGCGTGAGCGCCGAATGGCTTTTGCGACCGACCCTATCGCTTCATTCTGACCAACGACGCGCTTGCTCAGGTCGTTTTCCAGGTTCAACAGGTTATGGCGCTCGCTCTCAATCATCTGGCTGACAGGCACGCCTGTCCAATTCTCAATGATTTTGGCGATGTACTCAGGCGTTACCAGGAGCCTGATTGAATTGCCAGACTCGGCCTGGGCCTTGTCCAGTTTTTCCTGTATCAGCAGTTCTTGCTGGCGCATTTTTGCGGCAATTTCGTAGTTCTCAGCGTTTGCCGCAGCCTCTTTTCTGGCCTGGATGTCGGCCAACTCTTGCTCCAGGTCGGAGATCAAGGTTGGACTGATCAAGCCTTGTTCGGTTGCCTCCAGACGAAGACTGGAAGAGGCCTCGTCCATGACGTCGATGGCTTTGTCAGGCAGGAAGCGATCGTTGATATAGCGATCGGAGAGTTTGACTGCCGCCTCTAAGGCCTCGTCTGTGATGCTCACTCCATGGTGCAGTTCGTAACCCGGACGGACCGCATGGAGCATGCCAATCGCTTCGTCAATGGAAGGCTCGCCCACTTTGACTGGTTGGAAACGGCGCTCCAGGGCAGCATCTTTCTCTATCTTGCGATACTCAGCCAACGTAGTTGCACCAATACAGCGCAACTCTCCACGAGCCAGGGCTGGTTTGAGCATGTCGGCGGCCCCTACGGCCCCTTCAGCAGCTCCAGCGTTGATGACTGTGTGAAGTTCATCGATAAAGACGATCACATCAGATGACTCTCGTAGCTCTTCAAGAATGGACTTGATACGCTGCTCGAACTGACCCCGGAACATTGCTCCAGCGACCATACCACCGATATTTAAAGAGACGATGCGTTTATTGCGCAGGTTAGCAGGAACATTGCCTTCCTGAATACGGCGGGCCAGTCCTTCTACAATCGCGGTCTTGCCAACACCTGGTTCACCAATCAGAACAGGGTTGTTTTTCTGCCGACGACCCAGTACTGTAATTACTCGGCGCAACTCTCGATCTCGCCCGGCGGCGGGATCAAGCTTGCCTTTTAAAGCTTCATCTGTCAGGTCACGTCCATACTGATCCAATGTTGGTGTTTTACTATGTTTCGCACGCTGTTCTGCAGTGGCAGTAGCGGCATTTTTGCTGCTGGCTCCTGCATTAGCTGTACTGTTATTTATTCCACTGATAGGAGCGTCTCCCGGAAGCGAGTTGCCCGGCAAGTTTCCCATCTGTCCCATAGCGCTCATTATTTCGTCCACACAGGATTGGCAAAGGTAATGGGCTTCACGACGCCCATTGATGATCTGTTCTACGCGTACCCAGGCGGGATTATTTCCACAACGTTCGCATTTCATATGTTTCTGTCAGCTCCTCATTTATGCACTTAGCACTCAAAGCGTCCATCTGCTAGGATTTTAGCATATCTTTTTACGTTTGTCTAGCACTCAGACGATTAGACTGCTAGTTACCTGTAATAACATAGCCTTCATAGAGGTTATTCCCAGTTTATGAATGAAAAAAAGTGACGTGGGCATGTTACTCAGGCCACTTTTTGAGCTGGAAGGTTCAGGTATGAAAAGCTATCTTTTTTTACTCTTTCTTTTATGGGTGATGAGAGGTCGTACAGGAACGACAGTGTTGCCTGCGCCTCTGATGCGCCCATCGATCATTTCCAGACAAATATCGGCCTCTCTGGCGATAGTTTTGTTATGGGTGACAACGATCACCGTTTTTCCCTGATCTGCGAGTGATTTGAGGACTTCAACGACTCGATTGCTATTATAGGTATCCAGGTTGCCGGTTGGTTCATCAGCCAGGATAATCTTTGGATCATTGGCCAGTGCCCTGGCGATGGCGACGCGTTGTTTTTGTCCTCCTGAGAGCTTATCGGGCTTATAGCTGTGCCGTTCTTCATTGATGCCGACCTGGAAGAGCAGGGTGCGTGCACGCTCACGCATCTCTTCGCCGGATTTGCCGCCTAAAAGCTCCATAGGCAATATGACATTTTCCAGGGCTGTCAGGTGTGGGAGCAGATGGAAGGATTGAAAGACAAAGCCTAACTTTCTACGTCTGAAGGCATTCTCTTTGCGTCCAACGAGCTGTGTCACATTGACATCATCGACCAGGAGTTCTCCCTGGGTGGCTTTATCGAGTCCCGCCAGGACATAGAGTAGCGTTGATTTGCCTGAGCCACTGGGACCCGTAATAGCGATGAACTGTTGCTCTGTAAAGGTAAAACTGACGTCGTCTACAGCTTTGATGACTGAGTTGTGTTGTTTAAAGTATTTGCTTACTCCCTCTGCAACGATGGTGGTGGCTTTCTCGGCCTGATTTATTCTTGAGCTTTTTTTGACCACCGGAGTTGTTCCGACATACTTTGGCATTGGTCGAAGCTTGCCATCTTCCATCTCCAGACGAACGTCAGCCACTCTGGTGATTGCCCTATCATGTGTGACTACTATGACGGTTTTGCCCTGGGTTGCGAGCCGTTTCAGCAGTTGGACAATACGTGTACTTGTGCGTGCATCCAGATTGCCGGTTGGTTCATCGGCCAGGATAATCTTTGGATTATTGGCCAGTGCTCTGGCAATAGCCACACGCTGTTTTTGTCCACCGGATAATTTAGTTGGTCGGTGATTATGCCGATTTTCGCTGATCCCAACCTCCAGGAGCAGTTCGTGCGCTCGTTCGCGTATCTCTGTTGAGGAGAGTTCTTTTGCCAACTCCATGGGCAGCATGACGTTTTCCAATGCCGTCAAATGGGAGAGCAGATAGAAGGATTGGAAAACAAAGCCCAGTTTTGTGCGTCTGAACTGGTGTTCTTCGTGCTCTGAAAGGTGACGAACATCGACTCCATCGATGGTGAGTTCGCCGGCTGTTGCCTGGTCGAGTCCGCCCAGAATGTAGAGCAGACTTGATTTTCCAGAGCCACTGGGTCCGACAATGGTAATAAACTGTTGTTCTGTGAAAGTAAAATTTACCTCATCAACTGCTTTGATGATCTCATCTTTGTTCTTGAAGTATTTGCTTAAACTTCTGGCCACGATCGTGATAGGTTTCTCTGACTGGTCGGATGGGAGCTGTTCCATCTCTGCAAAATCATTTTCGTCAAGTGCATCTATCTCATTTATGGAGAACTGATTCGTATCTGTATCCATATTCTGTAGCTCCTCCTATGCTCTACGCAACACTTCCGCTGGTTTAATATGTGCAACATACCAGGATGGGATAATACTGGTCAGCACGGCGAGGGCCATGCCCAGTCCAAAAATGATCAGGAGTGCCTGGGGATTAAGTGTCGCGGAGGCCAGATGGACATTGCTTATTTGTTGCGCCGCCTGCGAGGCGAAAAGTCCGCGGTTGCCACCGAAGCCGCCTTGACCGCCGCCGAAGCCGCCAAACCTGCCAGTTGTCGTGGCAGTCGGGGTTGCGGTCGCAGTGGTTGCAGTTGCTGCGACATTAAATACCTGCGAGATTACCGGACCCAGGGCCGCCAGCAGGATAACTGCAAGGATGGCTCCTGCTACGCTTAATGTCAGCACCTCGCCCCAGAACTGGCGAATGACCTGCCAGTGGGAGGCCCCGATGGCCTTGAGTGTCCCGATCTCGGTCGTTCTCTCGCGTACCATGATGAACACTGCGAAAATGATGACCAGCGTTGCCGTGATGATTGAAATAATCAGAGCCAGCTGGATACTACTCTGGGCTACATTGAGGGCACTGATCGTATCGGTATAGAACGAGGCCTGTGTGACCACATCATAAGAGCTACCCAATGTACTACGTAAATGCGTTGCCAGTGTTTGCACCTGCTCAAAATTTTGTGCATAGACAGTAACTGAGTCCACACCCTGAACCGAGAAGAGACTCTGCATAACCGCTATGGGCAGAACCAGAGAGTTATCGGCAAAGCGATTTGCATCGGTCGTATAGAGTCCGATAAGAGTGAACGTTGTGTTTTTTAGTTGGAAGGTTGAACCAACTTGCAAGTTGTTTGTCGTTGCCAGCGTTTGACTCATCATTGCTACTTTAGCATTGGCATCACTGGATTGGAAGAGGCGTCCAGAGACGAGGGTAGGTGTTGTACCCCCTGTCAAAGTGAAATGAGTTGCGTCCGTTGAGATACCGTTGACCGAGGGTGGAATAGTGATCGATCTGCCATCAGGGGTCTGAATGGACGACGTCTTCAGGGTGCTAGTCGTGTCAGATCGACTCAGACTCTCTTCAACGCTGGACACGCCAGATAAATTTTTCACTTTCGCAATTTCAGTGTTTGGAATGGGGGTAACAGTACGCTGAAAGAAACTTCCTCCCCCGCCAGGTCTTCCCTGTCCACTTCCATTATTTTGACCATTCTGTGCAACATTCTGACTATCGTTTGATGCATAGTTGATGGTAATCGCTGTTCCTATGCTCTTATGGACTATTGCCAGCTGTTGCTGTGCACTGCTACTCAAACTGACCATTGCAGCCACAAACATCAAACTCGCTCCTAACAAGAAGACAACCAGAAGCAGGCGTAGTGGGTTGCGCAGCACGTTTCTCATACTACGTGGAATAGTGCTCATGGGTTATAAGTCCTTCTCTCTTTTCATTATTGAGGTTATCTGTCATTTTTTCTTACAAAGAGGAAAATTGTCCTCTCTCGCTCTTTTACCAGAAAAATCTAAGCAAGTTGTAAAGGAAATGTAAAAAAAGTAAGAAGCTCAGAAAATCCGTTTGATATTGGCTCTCTTTACTACTTGTCAAAGCTCAGGAACATGACATACGATAGCGGTGAGCGATGAGTGATAAGGGGAAGTAGAAGAGATCATAAGAAAAGGATAGAACTATGGAAGATCCATTTTTGATGCGCCGCGACGATGCCGCGGAGCTTTTTCTAATACGCCATGCTGATGCTATACCAGACGCCGATGAGATCATTCCAGGCGGTGTTTATGATGATCTCCCCCTCAGTCGTTTGGGACGTGAGCAGGCCCAGGCCCTGGCGGGTCGTTTAAAAGCTCTTAAGTTTCACGCAGCATATAGTAGTCCACTACGCCGTTGTCAGGAAACCGCTGCTCCGCTTGTAAGTCATCTACATCTTGGATTAACGATTGTTCCGAATATCAAAGAGATTCGGCTGGGAAATCCTCGTCCACTGCCGGAAGATGCGAGCGATCTTAAAGCTTTGACGAATGCTCTGCGAGAGCGGCAAACGGAGATTGTACGGCTAGCCGGAAGTGCAGGTCACTGGAATATGATACCGAATAGTGAGTCTTCACAGGCCTTTCGTCAGCGCGTTGTTGCTGCCATTGATGGTATTGCTGGTCAGCATACAGCTGAACGTGTCATAATTTTTTGCCATGGTGGAGTGATCAATGCGTATGCGGCTGAGACAATAGGTCTGGAGAAAGATTTCTTCTTTCCTTCGGGAAATACATCGATTAACGTTATACGTGTCAATGGCGAACAGAGGGTTCTCTATGTGCTTAACGATCTCTCACACCTGCCTATGCGTGCCTGAAGAATCGTTTTTGCTCTTCTCCCACCCTGCGACCACTCCCTGAGAGAGGGAGAAGTGGATGAGTTTGCAAACAACAAAGTTGCTTGCAAACTCATCCACTTTCTTTAAGATCTGGCGGAGCAGCCGCCAGGGCTATTTCATTCTCGTGAGGAACCCCTCCCCAGGTCAAAAAAAGGAGGAGTTGGAAGAGCGGTGCCACCACTCCTCCTACACTCATATGAGTCATGCCTCACTTTTCTGCGGCTTGTAAAGCCGCTCCTCCCTCCGAGAAAAGGGAGAAAGGGCTGAGTTTGGATGCAACTTTGCTGCATCCAAACTCAGCCCTTTCTCCCTGAAAAGCTGGCGGGGCAGCCGCCAGCAAGAGAGTTAGCTCATTTTGGCAAAATGAGGGATGACTCATATGAGCAGCCGCTGATTTCTATCGCATCAGACGCTATAAAATGCTATAATAGAAGTATGCCAGCCATCAAAATGCGCATATCTATCGGTAAAATCAAAGCGGCACCATATGTAGAAAATACCCTTTGCCGCATAACCGTTGAACGCTATCTGCTCGCCGCAGGGTAGCCAGGTTTCCCTTTTGTCTCTGTCATCCTATTTTGCATGCAGAGAGAATAATGCTATCATTTTTATCAGTCAGAACGTAAAGAACGTTTCAACTGTTCCAATTTGTCTGTGAATAGAAGCAACATATTGCTATCCAGACAGTTCTCTGACCGTTCCAGACGAGCTGGTTAAGGGGAACAGAAGAAGTAGAGGGATATCAGGAACGCACTATGGATTTAACAAAGAAACTTGCCAGTCTGGCAGAAAGATATGATGAACTGAACCGTCTGATGGCTTTGTCAGAAACTCTGGAGGACCTTTCTCTCCTGCAACGTTATGGACGTGAACATGCTGAACTTGAGGAGGTTGTCCAGAAGTATCAGCAGGTTCAGGGTGTTGACCGAGAGATTGCTGAGGCTCAGGAGATGTATGAGAGCGATGACCTGGAGATGCGTGATCTGGCTTATGAAGAGTTAGTACGTCTCAAAAGTAGCCGTGAGCAACTTTTAGAGGAAGTGCAGGTTGCTCTGCTCCCGCGAGATATCATGGATGAGAAAAACGCAATTGTAACTGTTCAAGGAGGAGCCGGGGGTGATGAAGCGGCCCTTTTTGCCGGTGAACTTTTTCGCATGTATAGCCGTTATGCGGACAATCGACGCTGGAAGGTTGAATTGCTGGACATAAACGAGACCGGTCAGGGTGGTGTGAAGGATGTGACATTTGTCGTCAAGGGCAAAGGGGCGTACAGCCGGATGAAGTATGAGGGCGGTACTCATCGTGTCCAGCGGGTACCTGTGACGGAATCAAATGGGCGCATCCATACGTCTACGGCTAAGGTGATCGTCCTGCCAGAAATTGACGACGATATCCAGATTGAAATTAAGGACACAGATATCCGCGTTGATGTCTATCGCTCGACTGGTCATGGTGGGCAGAGCGTTAATACCACGGACTCTGCGGTGCGCATCACACATCTGCCTAGCGGTCTGGTGGTAACCTGTCAGGATGAGAAATCGCAATTAAAAAATAAGCTGAAGGCGATGTCAGTTCTGAAGGCTCGTCTGTGGGATCTGGAGGAGGCTCACAGGCAGGAGGAGTTGAGTAAATCGCGCCGTTCGCAGGTTCAAACAGGTGATCGAAGCGAGAAGATTCGGACGTACAATTTCCCACAGGATCGTGTGACAGATCATCGCATCGGCTATACTCGTCACAACCTGCCTGGTGTACTTAATGGCGAACTCGATGAATTTATTGATAATCTGATTTCGGTTGATCAGGCAGATAAATTACAACATCTTTTTGAAACGGAAGTTCCGGCTTAAAGATAGAGGCTGGTCTCAGCTCATCAGGGTTTTGGCCTGCCCAGGCAGGCCACCCTACCTCATGTTATTAGGAAGAAGCGAGCCTGGTTGTCTTCAGAGGCGACAGAGCATAAAAAGAGCAACTGGTGTGTGTTGTGGCTCGAATGCGCCACAACACACACCAGTTGCTCTTTTTTAAATGGTGCGAGGTGGCCTGCCAGGCCGCCCCACTCCCTTTAAGCCTGATTTTGCAAAATCAAGTATGACTCACATCTTTGTCGCCAGGGACGAGAGGCTTGCGACTTCTGCGAAGTCTTGCATAGAGTAGATTTAGGGGTTGACTTTCTTCAAGCAATGCAGTATTATCCTACCAATGAAGTACAGCGCGGTTTCGAGCGTCGTGCTTTGTTGGATAAGACAGGTCAATCCCTGATCGGGGATTGGACAAAGTCGTATGGAGAGGTCGCATAGTGGCCTAGTGCGGCGGTTTGCTAAACCGCTGAGGGAGTAATCCCTCCGAGAGTTCGAATCTCTCCCTCTCCGCCAGCATAGTTCACAAGAACTTGCTGTCTTAGGGGTGTAGCTCAATTGGCAGAGCACTCGTCTCCAAAAATGGAATTGCGCCCAGATGTGTACTATTACTCTCGTTGCGGGTGCGCAACACCACTGAAGCGAAAGTGGTTAAGGCACGATCTTTACCCAATATCCTGAAAAGGTGCCGGGGACAATAGCATGATCGAAAAGTCCGGTATACCAATGCCGGGCAGCCAGGCCGAATATGGTGAAAGCTGAATTGCCTGAACCTTAGCTGTCTGTTTTTCAAAATTGTCAATCGATATTTGGAGGGTTGGCAAACGCTTCTTCTGAAAAGCATCTATCCCGTAAGGGATGACTGTACAGCGAACGAGGCACCTACGTTCGGATCAGAGTAAGAGTATAACCTGGGGATCGCCTAAACATCTGTTGATGCATGGCGACGGAGTATCCGTAGTACTCAAATGCTCAGGGTAATGCCTGAGACACGGGGAAGGGATACAGGGAGCCGTTTTAAAGCTCCTGGAGAGCCGGATGCACTGAAAGGTGCCTGTCCGGTTCGGGAAGAACGTATGCTGACCTGCTTTTATGCATTGTTCAGCGGAGCGCCTTCGGATGAGGTGTTGAAGGTTCAAGTCCTTTCACCCCTGCTTTTCTAAAAGAGAAGCGTGAATGTTGCCTATCAACATTCACGCTTCTCTTTTATTCTCTCTCTGTCTCACTAATCGGTGGGATCGACTGGTTGATTGGTCTGGGTTTAGCCGCACGATGGATAGTTCTTACAGTTCTACTGGCGGGCTGCTCTGTTCTTCTCTCGATCGGTTGTTCCACGATCGGTTGTTCCACGATCGGTTGTTCTGGCGTGACAGGAGGAGCGTAAACTTCTTGCCCGGACACCTGGTTTGTTGCCTGGGCATAGCTACGTCTCTTTCCTAAGAAGCTGCCAATTACTCCACCGATGATAGCGAGCAGAGCATAGAAGATCAGACTTTCCAATAGTCCTGTCATCGTTGAGATCAGAACGTAGGAAGAAGTATAAACAGAGGGATTGACTCCTGAGGCCGGGTGCGTTCTGTAGTAGTTGACATAATCCTGGATAAAAATGAGCGTCTGGGTAAACGAGGTTAGACCGACGAGAAGAAAGCCGATTACACTGGTCAGAAGACCCGCAAGGATGCCTGTGCTCAATTTTTGCGTTGCCTGTGCTGCGGCGCGGCTCGCAAAGAATGCGAAGACGACAAAGAGGATCAGTGGAAGAAAGCCCAGAGAGCTATTGAGTAACAGGTTCTCAAGATCGGGCAAGAAACCAGCGAGGACGATTAATGCGACCTGTAGTATGCCAAGAGGGATGCCCCACATCACACCATAGCGTATTGTCGGGTTGCTTATCCTGGAAAATAGGGTGGACAATTGCGCCCTCATACTTGAACTCCTAAACATCTTGCAAAAATGAACCAGGCGAGTATTGCACTAGATCTGTTTTATCATATCTCAATTGCCTTGAGAGGGCAAGTCTTTTTTCTACTATCACAGGGTTGCGCAAAAGTCACTTCTTTCCTCGCCCACCCGCCCTTTTTTGGATGTATATGAGTCATGCCTCATTTTCTGCGGCTTGCAAAGCCGTCCCTCCCCGAGAAAAGGGAGAAATGGCTGAGTTTGGAAGCAGCTTTGCTGCTTCCAAACTCAGCCATTTCTCCTCTGAAAAGCTGGTGGGGCAGCCGCCAGCAAGAGAGTTGGCTCATTTTAGCAAAATGAGGGATGACTCATGTCTACCTTGTTCTCCTGGAGAGGGGTCTGGCCATGGCTGAGCCGTGACTTTTTACTAAGCAAGCTCCACCATTTCTTTGTTCACTCAGGCGTTAGACTTGGGACGGCGGAGCGTTACCAGTTCCTGTTCAATTTGCTGGCTGTAGGTTTGCCAGCGTTTAGCCTCGGCTGTCAAATGCTCTTTCTCCTGGCTTACTTTCTGTGCATTTGTAACCAGCACTTGTTTCTCCTGGCTTACTTTGCGCAGTTCGTTCTGCAAGCTTTGTTTCTCCTGACCCATAAGAGTATTTTTCGCTTGCAAGTCTTCTTTTTCTTTTTTATGGTTGACATGTAATTCCTCATGCTCACGCTTCAAGTTCTCTAAATCTTGCTCCAGATCAATGATTTGGGCCTTCATGAGAAGCAGTTCCTGTGTATGGGCAAAGAGTTCCTGTTTGCGCTCCTCCCGCTCGCTTTCCAGCTCACCCTCCATCCGCGTAATCTGTGGGCTATAGCGCCAGCCTAGCAGTATATCGTAGACCTCCCGCTCAGAGCTGCCAATTTTGCTTCTGCTGCGCCGTTCCTGCAATGTATTGGCATTCCAATGTCCACCCACCAGTAGACCTCCGAGTGAGCGCAGCGAAATCTCAAGCTGTGGGGCTTGCAGGACAGTCGTTGTGCTGTTTGAGGTGCGACCGGCCCATAGACCGTATTCGCTTAAACTAAGTGCTTGCGCCTCCAAATCGCTGTGACCTGTACGCATAGCCAGAATACCGGCAATCTCGCTCTGGAGAGATACAGGAGCATCGGGATCTTGCAGAACAATCATAAGATCGGACTCGACTCCCTGACCCAGTAATAGAAATGCCTGCGTAAGACGCTCGTGTCCCTGAGGATTGTTGTAGAGCGCATTCACCAGGGCCGGTGTAACTACTTTGCCGCCGAGAAGAATGAGAAGCGCCAGAAGGCGCAAGCTGGTTCGTTCATCGCTAGTGGATTGAATATATTCAAGGAGGGCGGGGACCATTTCTTCTGTATGAGCAGGTGAGAGCGATTCATCGTGGATGCGTTCCAGTAGGAGAGCCAATGCCATAGAGATATCTTCCTGGCGAGAACTACTTAGGAGAGTCGTCAGTTCATTCTTGATAACCATCGTCGGCATCGTACGGAAGATATCGCGTGCGGCTTCACGTTTGTCAGGATCGCTGGTATCACTATGGGCGGCCCAGAGAAACGGTAGGGCCGGTGTGCCAATCTCGCTGATCACATGCCGGGCGCTGCGAGCCACTTCCACATCAGGGTCAGCGATGAGTGCGCCTACCCCTGGAACGGCCATCGCCCCGAGATCGATTAGAGCCAGAGAAGCTCCATAGCGCCGACTTTTCACACGCAGGGCGGCCAGGAGTTCGCCTGAAACCTCGGCGCTGCGGGCAGGATGGTGGCGTATTAGACGCACAAGAACACCAGAAACATCGCGCACAAGATGTGCATCTTCCAGTCCCGCCAGCAGAGCGGGTAGGCTGAGATCAGCCATCTCCTCTGTTAGCAGGTGTTCCAGGGTTTCATGGGCCAGCGGTGGCAACGTCATTCCAAAGAGTTGAACCGTATCAAGTAACCAATCGGGGTTTTGTTGAACCAGGGTTGTCAGGATATGGCTGGTACGTTCCTGTACCAGGCTAGCGCTGGAAGCCAGAGCCGGAACTAATTCAGATAGGACGGGCCGACCGGCCTGGATAAGGATAGAGGCAGCCGCTTCACCGCGTTCAGGATCATCCAATAGACCCACCAGAGGTGGAATTGCCACCTGGAGATGTTTGAGTAGATAGTTCGCTACGAGCGTCTGCCACATAGGTTCCGGTTTGCCCAGTACCTCTAGTAATGCCGGAACCGCGTTGCGTTCATCCATCATATTCATAAGTTGACGTACATAGTCGCGTACGCCTGGTCGGATATGAAACAGATTTATTGCCAGAACCTGTGCCGCGTCAGCTCCTCTGGCCAGAAAAATTTTCTCTATAGATCTGGCCTGATCTAAACTTCCCTCATCGACAGCCTGTAGCAAGCGTTCTCCAGGAAAGGGTTGCATACCCAGGAAAATGCGTTCAATCCGTGCCACTTGCGGCGTTTTTTCAGGTGTATCCAGTCTGACCAGAAGCTCTGTGCTGGCAAGTTCTCCCAAACTGCTCAAGGCATTCAGTGCGCCCTCAGAGAGCAATGAATTGGGATTGTTCAGGATATCTAGCAGAGGTAGTACAGCGCGTCTGTCACGACTCTGCCCAAGCGCCTGAACAATTGCCAGGGTCAGGGATGCGTCGGCAAGAGATAGCTGCAGTAACGGGATCAACGCCGGTACAATCCGTGGATCATTGGTCTGTTCCAGAGCGTGGATCAGCATGAGCGTGCGGTCAGGAACCACCGGATTAAGGGCCTGGATGCCTGGTTTAACTATAGATTCACCCAACTGGCTAAGGATCTGCTCTGCACGGGAGGCCAGCAGTTCACTCTTATTATGAAGTATGGCGTTGATTAGATTTGGAATGCACTCAGGCGAGTAAGCGTACAGGGCTGATGCCAGGGCCTGTTGCACTAAAACCGAGTTATCGGTGAGCTGATTTAGCATAACTGGTAGTGCACGCATATCGCGCACCGAGGCCAGGATCTCCAGAATGCGCACGCGCTCTTTCTCGGAAGTTTGTTTCTCCAACTGCTCCAGGAGATGCGGCGTCGCTACCTCTCCAACCTCTTTGAGTGTTCCGGTTATGCTTCTGGCTACAGTATCGTTGCTGGTCGAGAGGTTCTGGATAAACATACTAACAGCCATTTTGCCGCTTTCGCTCTCCTCGGCCATGCGGCCCTGACTTACCAATATGGCCCTGATCTTTGTCAGATCTTCATGGTTTGTATGGGTGACCATGATATGCATGAGCGCATCTACTATGCGCTGATACTGTACAGGTTTCAAGCGACGTGCGGGGTCGCTCTCTTTGAGGAAGCGCTCCAAGATCGGTAGAATAACCCAGTGTAGCGATTTCTTTCCAGCTGTTGGAGTATACGTCTCCAGTTCTTTGACCAATCGTTGCAGCGTTAAATCCGGTCCCAAACGTGCCAGGGCATTGGCTGCACGTCCAATAATCACTTTATCGGTATCATATAAGCAGGTCATAAGAGGCTCAACTGCATCCCGCTCGCGAGTTCCCCCAAGGATATTGATCGCCGCTGTGCGCAGGCGACCACCGGAGGTGGATTTTGCCGAGCAGAGATATGCGGCGCGTGGTACCACCGTTATCCCCAGACAACTTAGAGCGCGTACCAGACGTTTGACCATGCTCTCCTGCTGGAATTCATCAATAACTTCGATGAGTCGCTGGAAGAAGAGTTCGCTGATATATGTGGCATCGAGACGTGTCAACAGGGCTTCAATACCAGGGAGCGCCAGTAAAGGGAAAAGAGACTGATACAGCTCTGGTGAACTCTGGTCGGCGCAGCGTGTGAAAAGGATCGCCAGGTCGTCTAGCTCGGACGGATTTGACAACTCATTACTTAGAACGGACTCCAGGACAGGGGGAATAACCATCCTTGACTCTCCAGCAGACCCTGGGGGTATCTGAGCTACGCCTAGACAGATCAGGCAGAGCAGCAGTGCGCTGGCACGCTGTGCGTTTTCTTCGACCGTAGAGGCAATCTGCGCGAGGGCATTCGCCATCTCAAGCGGGTGTTCTACCCTACCTGCCCATAATGTCAACGCCTCGCTCCAGGGCGCAAGATCAACTGGAAACGTCTCAATCATCTCGATCTGCAAAGAACTCGTACCCAGGAAATTTCCCAGATATTCGGCCAGTAAAGCCGAAGCAATCAAAGGATGGCGAAAGTGCGCAAAGCCCTCCGAGGTCAGATCGAGCAACGACATTTTCTGAGCATCAGAGACAAGCGAGGCCAGGCGTTCTCTGGCCATTGTCGAAGCCAACAACTCCCCATGGTTCTCTGCGAATGGGAAATAGACATACTGATCACTGGCCCAATCCAGGAAAGCTCTGCTTTTTCGTTCAGGCACCGCCGCATAGATGCCTGTAGTAGTAGCCTCTGTTGTTAAGCATAATACGTCTGTGTTTCCACCCCAACAGGCAAGACAAGCTATTTCGCCCAGGAAAAGCAGGACATCACCAGGAGATTCTTTGGCGTACACGCGGTTCTCAAGCACCTGTAGGAATTGATGGAGTAGACGTCCACGTGTATCGAGGGTTTGTAGTCCTTCAATGTTCTGGGTTCCGATGCTTTCCATCAGCGCGAAGAGATAGAACGGTGTTGTACAGAAGGAATGCAGGCGTGTTTGCTCGATCATATGCATAATCTGACCTGCTGTAGGCAGTTTTGGACGATAGCTGGCATCCAACTCTGTAATAAAACGCTCTACGATAGGGCGCTGGTAGATCTGCTCCAGAGGCTGGAGTTCTGCACGAGGGATCAGGTTTTCTCCAATAAGTCGTGTCAACTCTGGTGATTGCCTGTACACTTTTTCCGTACAGGTCAGGATCAGCGTATTGCGATTTTCGCGCAGAAGAGGTTCTATTTTTCGCTGAAGGAGTGCGCGAGTGTCGTCAGATATCTCATCCAGACCATCGCAGAGGAATAAAAGACGTCCCTGACGAAAGAGTTTTCCAAGATAAGGACGGAGCCTATTCAAACCAGGAAGATCGCTAAGAAAGAGGAGATCAAGCAAAGAGATAGTTGAACTCTCAACGCCACCTTGCTGTTGAAGTAAGAGTGCATAATATTTAAGAGGAAAGAAAACAGGTACTCTATGCCGTTTGAAGATGAGTGCATGTCGGCGTTGAGAGATCATTGAGAGGTACTCGTGGAGAAACATCGTTTTACCGGAGCCAGTGGCACCAAGTAAAAGAAGATGGGATGAATCAGGTTTGAGCACCTCCTCAACCAGGTCGAGTACTGAAAGAGATCGGGCCTGGCGGGCATGAGTGGGGTCAGGATCGTTTTGATAATAGGTAATGGGAACCTCATAAGGATAGGACCAGGTTTGTAGAGGGGTATGCAGTTCGCGGTACTCTTCCTGTGCCTGACCGAGAGCTTTGAAATATGCCAGGCGAGCTAGCGGTTGAGCGACTAGCCAGGCCAGCCAGAAACCCGCCACTATTTCCGCTAGCGGCACAAGTAGGAAAAGTGGCGCATGGATAGGAAGAGCCAGAAAGGCAGAAGTAGTAGAGGGACCAGCTCTAAAAAGGTGTCTGGTCCAGAAAACGCCTTCGAGGCAGGTCAAGAATAGAGCAAAGCCTACGCCAAAGGAGAGAAGGCGGAGAATAGATAGAAAACGTGCACGACGGTTAGCTTGATCTGACCGGGCGAGCAGGTCTGTCATTATCGGTGTGTAAGAGGAATGATCCTGTATCATAACTGTTTTCTACTCTTTCCAATGCTTCACATACCATATGTATGGACAGTATAACTCACTATGACTTCCAGGAACAAGCGGAAAAAAGCTGTTACATGTGTGAGGAAAGAGAGGAGCGAGAAAAAGTTCAACGTGTGCCGCGTAAGGTGCAAAAAAGGAAAGTAGTCCTAATCTTGTGACATGTTTCACTGTTTATCGATATATATTACGATAGCATGTTGATGGTATAGTGGGGGGAGTAATTTTCTGCCTTTCTCTTTATAGGGGTATGTGTCGGGTGATCAGGGGAATTTTTAAGCTGTTTACTTCATCGATAGGTCAGTAAAGGATATGCGCTAACCTGTTTGAAGAGTAGCCTGGAAAGAGGCGATCTGTGGAACAAACTGAACCTGAACTCTCCAGGAAAGAGGATCGACGGGGAAGTGACGACGAAAAGGATGGCAAAGACGGACCAGAGTTTTTCTCTACAAATGAGACTGCCGATAAGTTAGAGAGCACTTATGAACAACCAGAGTTGAGCAAGGATCACTCTACAATCATAAAAGATGAGCTGTCGGGACAGGGCAGCAGTGTTCGGCAAGAGGTAAAGCTGGATGAGCATCCAACACAGCCGCTTGCTATCGAGGCAATACTTGTTGGGAGTAATGCGCGGAAAGATTATCCATCAGATATCTCTCAGATATCCACCCACAAGTTGCCTATTTGGCGAGAAATCCTGAGCAGTGACGTGTGGACGCCCAACCGTGAGCAGGCATCAGGAAACTCCATCGAACACTCAGCAGACAGAACTGTCTCAAAGTCGGAGAACAGGCTGCCCCTGCTGGAGCGACCCACTATCCCTTTACCAGCGGTTTCGCCAGTGCGCCAGCAGGAGTTTCGACTCACGCGTGGGTGGGCCACTTTCCTGGCTGTTTTGCTTATGATTGTCATTATCAATGCAACCATCGGTGGTTTTAGTCAGTTCTTTGGCAGCAGTGGTTGGGGTTCTGTTTTCAACAATGTTGGGAACTCAGATGGATCAAATCTTCTCAACAAAGTGAACCATCAACTCAATCAGACACCTGTTCCTGGTGGGACAGGCACCGCCACTCCATCGACTCCGCTGCAAACAGTCAACTATCTCCTTGCAAACATGACCCTGGCCGAAAAGCTGGGACAGATGATGATGGTACAGTTTACCGGTCCAGACTATTCGCTGGCTCTAAGCACTATGCTAACCCAGTACAAAGTTGGCTCAGCCCTGGTCTTTTCGGCCAATGGGAACATTGTTAGCAAGACTCAGTTGAAGAACTTGATTGTGCAAATGCAACAGAACGCGTTTCTGCCTCTGGCAGTCTCTATCGACCAGGAAGGTGGTCAGGTGGATCGTCTGGTCAATCTGGACGGTCCACAGCCCTCGGCTGCCTCTATTGGCGCTTCAGGTGATCCGAATCGTGCCTATCAGCAAGGTCTAAAGGATGCGCAGGACCTGTCCTCTTATGGTTTTAATTTGAATCTTGCCCCGGTCGTAGATGTGACCAATGTTTATAACGCGCAACTGTACGAGCGGACCTATGGCACTAATGCAGCAATCGTTACCCATATGGCTCAGGCTTATCTGCGTGGATTGCAACAAAGCGGCCATGTTCTGGGTACACTCAAGCATTTTCCTGGGCTGGGAGATGTGAGTGTTGATCCACACTACCGTCCACCTGACCTGACGCGTTCGCTGGCTGATCTCAATTCAATTGACTGGTCTCCCTATCGTCAGCTGATAGCCCAGGGCCATATACATGCAATAATGGTCACGCATGAGTATGTGCAGGCTGTAGATACCAGCAATCCCTCATCTCTCTCAGCGCCAGTGATCAGCATCCTGCGCAACCAGATGCATTTTCAGGGCGTTATCATGACCGATAGTTTGACGATGGACAGCATACATAATTACTATACCTATGGAAAAGCCGCTGCTATGGCCGTTGAGGCAGGAGATGACATGTTGATGGGTGCGGAGTCGCCCAATGACGTAGCTCAGATGCTGGATGGTATCAGGCAGGCAATTGATGCAGGCGATATTAAGAGTTCGCAGATAGATGACTCAGTACGACGTATTCTACTGTTAAAATATGAAATGGGCTTAATCCATGTTTCTAAATAAAGAGGAGAGGTTCTAGCATGCTCCGTTTGAGTTTACAAGGCGCAGCGCGGGATAGAAATCGCTCAATTGGTATTATCTGTATCGTTGTGTTGGAAACGCTGCTGGTCACTATGGCCCTGGTTCCGGCACAACTCTGGACGCGCCTTCTCCCCAACTCACCGAATGCAGGGTTGGATGGCCCCTTTCCTTCCAGCATTGCTATTGTTGTCCCCATTTTGCTGTATATTGCACCGACAATAGTAGGTTTTTTGTGCCAAAATTGGCAACAGGCGCTTTTCTATGCTACACTACCTGCATGGATTGGCCTGGGCCTTTTTGTGACGGCTGCGAGTTTCAAGGTAGGCATCTTCTATCTAGTCTCAGCTGATAGCGTCACAGGTAATGTAAGTATATTAGAGCTTTTTGCGGCTCTAGGTGGTGTTGGTTGGTTAGCGCGTTATGTCTTCAGCAGGAGTAGTTCAGAAACAGGCAGATAGTTGCCGCAGATAAAGCCATGCTCTACAGTCGGGCGACAAAGTGAGCAGGGATTGTGGATTGAGCGTGCGGAAAAAGCGTATCGTGATGCATTTTATGCGACAAGCGGGAGCTATTTTGCGCCTGAACTGACAAAGGATCGGAAATTTTCCGGCTATCTCCGAAGGATGTGAGATGATGAGGTGCGGAATAATGACCGTTTCGTGCCGCCTCGAAGCGATATGCCACCAGTCATAGCCATGCAGAAAAATCACAGATACAAAAGAGTGGTATGATTTATGCTACGACCGGTCAAATTAAAGCGGTTTGACGCTGGATCCGGTGATGGCTCCGCAGAAACAAGGGAAGGAAATAGAAAAACTGTGGTGCCAGAAGATACAGTGCCCCCAAAGTCCGGGGTTTTTCGCGCAATTTCTCATTCTCTTGGCCCGCTTACGCCTGCGCCTGAGAGCATGGATATTCCATTGGGTGAAGAGGGCGCACGTTCTTTGCTCAAGCGTACTCCCACCAGTTATCTATTGAACCAGAGCTATGGCCTTTGGGTCTATATTTCGCTCTTTCTTCTAACACTTTTGCTCGCTCGCAAGCTTTCTGTAGAAGACTACGGAGTCTATGCAATAGCTGCAACGGCTTTTAATACAATTGCCTATATTGTAGCCTTTGGTCTGGAAGACGCTACGACGACCTTCGTTCCACGTATCCTGGCTGAGCACGGTCAGGCTTCAGCCGCCTTTCTGTTGCGCCGACTTCTGCTTATGCGCCTGGGTATATTGCTGTTCTGTACAGTACTCTTACTGTTTAGCCTGCCTGCTCTGATCGCGCTTTGTACTGCTATCCCCACACCTTTGACGCTCAATATCGCTTCAGGTCTACGCAATCCTGATTTGCAAAAACATATTGCGCCGATCGCTTTTTGGGTTTTCGCGAACGGTTTATTTAGTCTGCTCAATGCCGTCTATGCTGCTGTCATGCGTATGAAGGTGGTATTTATAGTTGGCAGCCTGGGACAGCTTTTTCTGCTGGTACTAGGTTTTGTGACGTTGCAATTGAATTGGGGAGTGACAGGCATTCTCTGGTTACAGGGTGGTGTGACTTTTGTAGGAACAATTGCCTTTGCGATCTGGCAGGCTCCTCTGCTCTTCTCAAGAGGTACAACTTATAAGCAGCCTTTAGGACCTGTGCTCCGTCTGGGCTTTTCAGCCTGGTTCACGAATCTGGTTTCTGGTGCGTTATTGAAGCAAGTTTCGATTCTTTTGCTCGTCTCTTATGGGGCAACTCTAGCACAGCAGGCGTACTTTAGTCTCTCGTTTCAGCTGGCTGATGCGGCCAATTTATTGCTTGTATCAGGGTTTGGGGGTGTGGGTGTTGCAGCTTTAGCGGCGGCATTTGTGGGGAAGAACTATAATCGACTCTCGCAGATCTGGCAAACGCTGATCAAGATAGAGACGTTACTGTCAGCGCCAGGCCTGATATTTTGTCTCTTTAATGCACAGAACATTGCTGTGGCTTTGTATGGACCCAGCTTTGCGCCAATTGGGGGGCCATTCTCGATCTTTCTGGCCTTCAATATTGTTGTGCGCGTCATGGGCATGACGATTCATCAATCGACCCTTTACGTTGTGGGAAGACCGCGTATAGTAGTTATGGCCCAATGGGTAGGTCTGATAGCCGTCATTGTTTTCGGGGTCATCCTGGTTCCACGTTGGGGTCCTGCCGGTGCGCTCGCCGCCGATGGTATTGCTCGACTGCTCATTTGTGGACTGATGTTGATTTTCTTATGGAAAGATCTGCCTAGAAAATATCCGTTAGGATACAGTATACGTCTGGTCCTGGCCGTGTCGATTGCTGCCATTCCGGTCTTTCTCTTCCATCCTACTAGCAAGCCAATGTTAGCAGTCTTTGCTCTGCTCTTTGTGCTTTTGAGTGTAGTTATGCTCATGTTCATCCGGCCCCTGACAAAAAACGATCTGGATATGATCCATGATATCAGGCCGGGGATCGTTCCGTATTTTAAGTACTTTGCTCGCGGAAGCTAGGGCCGAAGTCTTTCGCTGAT
>DAOTTL010000473.1:0-10596 GCA_034438135.1 Ktedonobacteraceae bacterium
TCCCAGCCCGTTTTGGAGGATGGGGAGGGGTTTCGCAACGGCTGAAATGCGATTTTTGAGAAACTCTGAAGTGAAATGGTCCTGGGGTGTTATGCAGCAGCAGAGATATGTTACAATTAACGTTGTAGGTAGCTCAGTGTGGTGCTTCTCCCTCCTCAGTTGATGGGGTGGTCAGTGTTGCGGAGCGTGTCAACGACGCGATCAAATGGACTAAAATCTCGGCATCGCTATGTCATCAGAAGGACGGATACATATGAGTCCCAATCTGCGCAACAGGCATTTTCTGAAGATAGACGATTTTACATCTCAGGAGATACATTTTTTACTCCAACTCTCTGCCGAACTTAAAGCAGCGAGATCCGCGAGAGTAGAGCAGCAACTGTTGCGCGGCAAAAGGATAGCGCTTATCTTTGAGAAGGACTCCACTCGTACTCGTTGTAGTTTTGAAGTAGCTGCCTTTGACCAGGGAGCGCATGTTACCTATCTTGCGCCCGGTGGTACGCATATTGGCTATAAAGAGTCTATGAAGGATACGGCCCGTGTGCTGGGACGTATGTACGATGGGATTGAGTATCGCGGTGCGGAACAGGCCAGGATAGAGGAACTGGCCCAATACGCAGGTGTGCCGGTCTGGAATGGTTTGACCGATGAGGCTCATCCAACGCAGGTGTTGGCGGACCTTCTGACGATGCAGGAACATGCGCAGAAGCCTCTCCATGAGGTTTCGTTCTGTTTTTTGGGCGATGTTGGTTTTAATATGAGCGATTCTTTGATGATTGGTGGTTCCAGGCTGGGGATGGATGTACGCCTGGCCGGACCAGAGGCCTGCTGGCCCACACCTGAACGTCTCGAACTGGCCAACATGTTTGCCAGGGAGAGTGGTGCCCATATCACTGTGACAGCAGATCCTGAGGTCGCGGTCCGGGGTTGTGATTTTATCTATACCGATGTCTGGGTCTCAATGGGCAACTCTCCCGATCTCTGGAGCACACGTATCAAGCAGATGCTCCCCTATCAGGTCAACAGTCAGTTAATGGCTATGACTCAGAACCCCTCGGCAAAATTTATGCATTGTCTCCCAGCACTTCATAATACAAACACTACAGTTGGTCTACAAATCTATGAACAATATGGTTTAGAGGCTCTGGAGGTCACTGACGAGGTCTTCGAGTCACCCGCCTCAATCGTTTTTGAGCAGGCTGAGAATCGGCTGCATACGATCAAGGCGATTCTAGTGGCAACTCTTGGAGGCTAACACTTTACTTCCTCTTCTCTCTTTTTTTCGCAGAACATATTTTACAAGGAGCAATCATGCCTATAGCGGATATGTCCGCAGAGGAAACGCGAGACTCCCACCATGAGCAGCCTACAAAGGACAAAGTGGATAGCCGTGCAATCTATCGCGTTGGTTTGATCTATGGACGCTTTATTCAGCGTTTTCGTTGGGTGGTTATGGCTCTCTGGGTGATTACCTTTACGGTCAGCGTAGTTTTTATGCTGCGTACCTTTGATTTGCTTGGTGGAGGCGATACTACGGTCACAGGCAGTGAATCTGTAGAGGTAAATACATTACTGAAGACGCAATTTCATCAGAATAGTTCGCAGGTACTGGTTGTATTTACGGCTCCCTCAACCTCGGTGACTGATCCTGCCTATCAGAGTCAGGTGCAGGCTCTGATCGGTAAATTGCGGACACATTCGCAGGTGCAGAGTGTGACTGCGATGGGGGCAGGTGCGGATGGCAAGACGACCTTTTTGATTGTGCAGGGACGACCGAATGTTGATCTGCCGATCACAGATCTGCGTCACGATCTTACCAGTTCTACTGGACCTGCTCGGACGTACCTGACTGGTGGTCCGGCGATTGATAAAGAGATTGTCGATACGTCGCTGAGCGATGTAGAGCGGGCCGATCTGTTGACCCTGCCCATTGCATTGCTGATCCTGCTGGTTGTATTTGGGACGCTGGTTGCGGCCTGTATGCCTTTGCTGCTGGCGATTGCCTCGGTTCCGGTGGCTTTTGCGCTGCTCTATCCAGTGGCCGAACATACACAGATCAGTACCTATGTCCTGAGCGTGGCCTCGATTGTCGGTCTGGGTATTTCGATTGACTACAGTCTCTTTATTGTACGCCGCTTCCGTGAGGAGCTGGCCCATGGACGCGCGGTGGACGAGGCGATTGGCTGGACCCTGGCGACGGCTGGCGAGGCGGTGCTCTTTAGCGGTCTGGTGGTGATGATTGGTTTTTCGGGTCTGATCCTGATCGACGTTCCGATCACTACATCGATAGGGATCGGTGGGGCATTGGTTGTGATCTCGGCGGTTCTGGGTGCGTTGACCTTCCTGCCAGCCCTGCTCTGTATTCTGGGTCCGCGCATCAACGTTCTGAGAGTGCCCTATCTCTGGCGTATGACGATGGCGATTGAAGCAGGCAAACGTGGCAAGCAGGAGCTTTTCTGGGCTGAGTTGGCGCGGCGAGTGATGGCGCGTCCCATTCTGACCATTGTGCTGGCCTGTATTGTGTTGGCGGCCCTGGGCTGGCCTATTTTCTCGATCCGTATCGGTTCGACAAGCGTGAAGTCATTGCCAACGACTTCAGAGGCTCGTCATGGTCTGGAGATTTTAGATGCTCAGTATCCCTCTTTCAATGACCAGAGCATCGATCTGATCGTACAGATCTCGGACCATTCTTCAGCTTTGACAACAACCAACCTGCAACATCTGGCAACGCTCACTGACTGGCTGCGTGTTCAACCACATGTGACGGGTGTGACGAGTCTGGTGCAGTTACCGGCAGGTAGGGGACCGAGCTTGAGTCGGTCTCAGTTGATTGGGCTGTACACCAGTGGCTTGTATCGCCAAAATGCGGCTCTGAGCGCCTTTGTGACGGCGAACACGGCCAGCGGTATGACGCATATCACGGTTAGCGCGAATACGGTTCTGGATAGTGTCGCTGGTACCACCCAGATAGACGATCTACGTGCGCACGTCTCTAACGTTGTGCCGGGCTTCAAGGTTCTGGTGGGAGGCGACCAGGCTTCTAGCGTAGATTTCGATCGCTATCTTTTTGGCAACTTTCCAAGGGCGATTCTCTTTATTACGCTGGCAACGCTTGTGTTATTGACCATTATGTTCCGCTCGTTACTGATCCCCATCAAAGCAATATTGATGAACGTAATTTCCATTAGTGCTGCCTATGGAGTGATGGTCTTTGTTTTCCAGTGGGACCATTTTAGTCAGATCCTGGGCTTTACGAGTCCCGGTTATATAGATAACCTGATTCCGATCCTGCTCTTCTGCGTCCTCTTTGGTCTCTCGATGGACTATGAGGTCTTTTTGCTCAGCCGTATCCGCGAGGAGTGGGCGCATACACAGAATAATCGCCAGGCGGTCGCGACTGGACTTGAGAAGACGGGTAGCGTAATTACAAACGCGGCCCTGCTCTTCATGGTTGTGACGGTAGCCTTTACGTTTACCAGTCAGTTGGATACCAAGGAGATTGGTCTTGGCATGACCACGGCGATCTTAGTGGATGCGACGATCGTGCGTTCGTTGCTGGTTCCCGCGACCATGCGTCTGCTGGGGCGCTGGAACTGGTGGTTCCCTGGTGCAACGTTACCCCCAAAACAACCTAAGATGGTCACAGAGATGAGCCAATCAGGTATTCCTACGAGTACAAAAGATAGGTGACCTATCAACGATAACATAGATAAGAGAAACCGCTTTGACGAGGAGATCTTTTCGTATCGGGAAACAAAAGATGGGAAAGTTTTTCTCTATTGGTATGGGAAGCAAGTAAAGATTTTGAAGGGTCCCATGGCTCAGGAATTTCTTGAAGATATTGATGGTCTCGATCAGAAGGAGGCACAACTGGTCATGGCGAGAATTACCGGAAACTTTAAAGATGGAAATGAACACCACAAACAGTTGTAGCTCATAAGTTCATAACGGACACTTCCAGACTGGTCCTCGCTCCGACATCTATAGTCTGGGCGTGACGTTGCACCAGATGCTCAGTGGACATGTCCCCTCAAGCAATCCCTTTCATTTTTTCGCTCTCTATTCAAGCATCTCTGGTAACTACTCAGGTGCTCTATCGAAACCGCCCCACCCCATGAGTAGAAAAGGTGTGTCGAGCAAGACGGGCGGGATGCCCACCCGTCTTGCTCGACACACCTTTTTTGTTCGCCGCCGCAGGCGGCGAGAAGGAGGCACCTGAGTAGTTATCATCCCTGTTCCATTGAACAAGTTAATTATACAGATGCTTGAATTGCAAGTAGAAGCGCGACCTGTCAGAATCGCGGTAGTCAAGAGCATCCTGGAGCAGATAGAGAAGACTTCCAGCGTACCAGAGACAGTGCACGTCATCTGTGACAAAACGTTGGAGAAGGCGAAGCTAGAGAAGATTGAACCAGAGGAAGCGAGGCCGAAGCAATTTGAACCAGAGAACGTTGAACCTGAAAAGAGAGAAGGGAGTAGCGATGGCACAGTTCAGGTATGGGCTCCAACTAGTTGATGTATTTTGGCATTTCGTCATAAAAAATGGATATTAGAGCAAGCTAGCATTGTTGACAAAAATCATTATATAGAGGAGATAAAATTGACAAATTTATAGAAGACGTGTATAGTTGGAAGCGTGCTTCGTTTTGGCATCGCATGCATATCTGATGTTGAGATTGAGGTCGTCTAAGCTCCTTTGAACAGGAGGCGAGATTTTTGGGTGTCTGGTAAAGTGGATGGGTCTTACTTGTGCATAAAAACAGTCAAATTTGGAAATTATTGACGTTAAAACAGTGGCCGACAGCAGGTGACATCTGCCATTATCCTCGTAGGGTTGCTGTTCTGGCGATCAGCGTTTTGCTGTTGGCGGCGTGTGGTAATGCTGTCTCCGGGGGAGCTTCTCCTCGATTAGCGACAACGCCAACCTCCACTGCATCAGCAATAACTTCTCCATCTACATTGTCCTCACCCGTTGTGGCCCCTCTGGCGGTAGTGCATGTCAAAATACTGACGCAGGGAACGATGTATGTCTTCGTTCCGACCACACTCACAGTCAAAGTAGGGACACAGGTGATCTGGAGCAACGACTCGAATGCTCCCCATACGGTCTCAAGTGATGCTGGCGTCTTCGATACTCCCGATCCGCTCGGCATTAAACCAGGTCAGATGTACGCATTTACCTTCATTAAACCCGGTATCTATTCCTATTACTGCAATATTCATACGTATATGACCGGGAAAATTGTGGTTAACAGGTGAGGAAAGATTATCCAGGATGAAGCGGTGGAAAGTGAAAAGGTAGCTGGATAGTTCATCGGAAGGAGCTATCCATTGTTGGAAGGGAAAACCCGTTGAAATACAAATTAGTAGCTGTAACATTTATGTTCATCATTTGTTTAGTAGTTCTGACCGCATGTGCCGGTGCCAGTATGGCGCAAAGTACCAGTCCAACTGCGAATCCCGCAAGTGCTGTTTTGACAGCAGGAACCGCAACTCTGGTTCACGTTCCTACGGGGTCGGTCACGTTGAACTGGGATGCGACCAGCAAAGCACTGACTGTCAAAGTCACATTGACCGGTCTTGCACCGAATAGCATGCACCCTGAACATATTCACACGGGGAGTTGCGCGAAGCAGGGAGCAGTTTTGTATCCACTATCAACGTTGAAAGTGGACGCGAGCGGAGCCGCGTCCGCCACAACAACTGTTCCGAATATAGCAAAAGGTATTCCGGCCAGCGGTTGGTATGTCAACGTTCACAATGGTCCAGGCCTCTCGCCGGATGCCCAGTTTTTACCTATCGTGTGCGGCGATATCGCTAACAGTAACGCCTCAACAAGTTCCGCACAAACGGTTCAGATTTCATTAAACAGTGCCCCAACCGTCAGCGCTGGACAGTCTGCGATGGGCAAGGCTCAGTTAACGCTGAACGGTTCAACGCTTACAGTCAAAGTTACCGTAAGTGGATTGGTACCCAATAGTTCCCATGCGAATCATATCCACCTGGGAACCTGTACGAAGCAGGGGAGCGTTTTGTATCCGCTGACTAACCTTACCGCAGATGCGAACGGGAACGCGACCGCAACGACCACTATCCAGAATGTGAAAAGTATTCCAAGCAGTGGTTGGTATGTCAATGTGCATAATAGCACAGCATTAACTACCCAGACAGGCTTTGATCCAATTGCTTGCGGCAATGTAACCACCGCATAAAACATTCTTTCTACGAGTCATCCCTGCTTCTGCAAAAGCAGAAAAAAAGAGGGTGGGGATGGCTTCTTACAAGTAGAGACTTTTTCCCACTTTTCTTTTTGTCGTCTGCGGAGACAGAAGATACAAAGAGGAACTGGTGTATGTTGTGACGCATTCGCGCCACAACATACACCAGTTCCTCTTTTTTAAAGGGGTTGGGGTGCTCTGCCAGGCCGATGCAGCAGACCGGCAAAAAACCTCTATCTGTGAGGAGGCGGCTTTGCAAGCCGCAGAAGAATAAAGGCAGCTCTGATCGTTCACAAGATTCCATTTGCTCCAGAGGAAGAGCCATGGTAGAATAGGCGGGAACGAAGCACAACAGTCCAGACAAAAGAGACGACGGCAAGCACAATTGCTTTACATAACTTCTTGCAATCCGCATCGCCAGCATCGCGAGAAGTGAAGAAAAGAACCGACGAAAAGAGTACATCCTATGAGTAGTGAAACGTATCATGGTCCAGCTCCACAATCACAGGAACAGCTTGAGGGCATTATGAGCAAGCTGGGCGAGCTTTATCCTGCGGCGAGATATGAACTCGATTTTTCAACGCCCCTTGAACTGCTCGTTGCCACCCAACTGGCGGCCCAGTGTACCGACGAGCGAGTCAACGCAGTGACCAAAAACCTCTTTCAAAAGTATCGGACCGCTCAAGACTATGCTGAATCCAATCAGGAAGAGTTTGAACAGGACATTCATTCAACTGGTTTCTATCGCAACAAAGCAAAGAACATTCGTGCTGCATGCCAATACCTCATCATGCACCATAATGGAGAAGTGCCTCAGACAATCGCAGAGATGGTCAAGATTCCAGGCGTTGCTCGCAAGACAGCGAACGTCATTCTGGGGAACGCTTTTGGTATCTCCGAAGGCTTTATCGTAGACACTCACGTTGGACGGCTGGCAAAACGTTTTGGCTGGACCTCGTACGATGATCCCGTGAAGGTTGAACGGGATCTGATGCGTTTAATTCCTGCGCGAGAGTGGCTCAACGTCGGACATCGTACGATTCTGCATGGTCGAGCGACGTGTACCGCACGCAAACCAGCCTGTACACGCTGCTCCCTGGTAGAATATTGTCCCTCGGCTGAGCTTCCATTGGCATAGTGTACTCTCCTCACCTAGGCATAAAAAGTGCCAGGAAAGAGAGAGACCCGGGCCGTTGTTGAACCTGGCGGTGGTTACTAAAGAGCTACTACATAAGATTTTTATCAGCCGCTAACTGGTCTGTGAATAGTTCCGATGGAAGATGATAATGTCTGTTCATCTACTTGTCAACTCCTGTCCATTAGACTATACTCTCTCACATGAACCCGGCAAAAAACTACTAACTGAAGCATCTCTCGAAAACGCAGCTTCAGCACTGGCGCGAGACGCAAAAGGAAGTTGCGTGTGTCTGGTGTACCTGTGTAAGATGCATCAAACAGGCTGGCCATACTGCATCTCTTCTCCAGGAGCTTCTCTCGTAAGACGGAGAGTATGGGTTACACTAACAGGGCTTGCGTGACGACAACTGATCACGTACTGTCGAGTAGGTTCAGGAGATCCAGGGCTTTGTCATATTTTTCTAGGCAGAGATGAAGGCGCTCGACAAACTTTTGAAAGGCAGAATGGTTGGTATGGCTACAGATCAACTGGTAGAAAATCTTCTGGCGCTCTGGCGTTTGCTGCGTGTCAGTACTCATCCTGTGAAGCGGGGAGAGATTACCCCTGAGCAGTACTGGTTGCTCAAGTTACTCGATAATCGCGGGACACTGAGCGTTGGAGAGATAGCCGAAGCTCTAGGAGTTACCGGCAGTTCTGTGACGACCGCCTGTAAACGTCTGGAAAAGGCCAGTATGCTCAAACGTGAGCGGCAGGCTGATGGACAGGATGAGCGGGTGGTTCTGGTTACTTTAACCGCTCAGGGGATCGAACAGCTTGAGGAGTGGCAGCAAGAGCGGCGTACCGTACTCACCAGGATGTTAAAGCCTTTGAACGCCAGCGAACAGGATGATTTGCAAAGGCTTTTGGAACGCATTCTGGAACAGGGTCAGGCTGAGTGAGCACGGTCTTTAGCAAAACCCTTCTATCTTTTTCTCCTCGGAATTGTTATAATACCCTGGCAAGATCAATTCACAACAACAACCATCCAGACGGCTGCGTGGGGCGTGCCGTATCAGAGGAGATGGGAAACGTTGATCCTTCACACACACACATACACAGATAGACCAGGCAGGATTAGTAGATTATGGTGACCGATAGCAACAGACTGCTCGGACACATGCTCGGAACTTGCGTCCTGGAGCGTCCGATTGGTCGAGGTGGAATGGGAGCCGTCTATATCGCCCGGCAACTGCGGCCACGTCGTTCAGTGGCGGTAAAAGTATTGCTTCCCGGCATGGCTTTTGATGAGAAGGCTCAGGAGGCATTTCTGACTCGCTTCCGACGCGAAGCTGACGCGATTGCCGCACTCGATCATATCCACATTATGCCTATTTATGAGTATGGAGAGCAGGACCAGCTGGCGTATCTGGTCATGCCCTATGTCGCGGGCGGAACCCTCCGGCAGATACTCACCAGGCGTGGCTCTCTTCCTTTGAATGAGGCCCTGCCAATTATTGAGCAGGCCGCGGAAGCGTTGGATTATGCGCATGAGCGAGGCATTATCCATCGCGATATCAAGCCGGGCAATATTCTTTTTCATGCCGATGGCAGGCTCCTTCTGGCAGATTTTGGACTGGCCAAGGTGCTCAGCGAGGCCACACAGATTATGGCTATTGTTACTCCTGAGTCGATAGAGGAAGCGGAGTCCGCTCCACAGATTCAATCCAACCCGACCTTTCTCAGCGAGGGCGCTATGATTGGAACTCCTGAATATCTCTCTCCTGAACAGGCCCTGGGCACTCCGGTCGATGGACGGACCGATATTTATTCGCTCGGCGTTGTGCTTTTCCAGATATTGAGTGGTGAGGTTCCCTTTGTCGGAGAGACTCCGCTCGCTACGGCGGTTATGCACACCCGATCTCAGATTCCCTCTATCTCTGCCCGTATCCCAACAATCTCTTTAGAAGTAGAGGAGGTTCTTTTACGTGCGATGGCGAAGGAGATAAGTGACCGTTACGCTACAGCCGGTGAGTTCGCACGTGCTCTGCGTCTCGCCGCTGAAGGGCACTCTTCCTCTAACACGCTCGCCGACTCGTTTGCTCTCAATAAACCTTCGCCTCGCTCAACGCGTACGCTGCTCAGCAATGATACGGTTCCTGAGATGTCACAGGTGGATGTCTCTCAGCAGGTTTCTATCCAGGAGCAGGGACAGTCGTCGGAGGAAGCGTTTCTCCTCTCTTCCTCTCCTACCGTACCAAATCCGACACCCAGGAAGCACAATCGTCTGCTCATGATTGTGGCCTGCCTGCTTGTGCTCTTTACAATTATAGGCGGGAGTATCTTTGCTCATCTTAACCAGCTATCTGTCTCGCCTCCCTTGACCAGAGCCTTTGTTGTGCCCAGTCCAACTTCTCTACCAACACCTGCTCCTACAGAAACGCCTGTTGTAACATTTACGCCTACTCCTCTCATCCGAGCCAGTAAACTGCTTTACGCCAGCTCGTTACTCTACTCAAGTTGTAATGGAGAGATGAAAGGATGGAGTAAAGATCCTGATGCCAGTGTTTTCTGTGAACGTGATGCCACTAACCTGACGAATACATCGCAAACTGGCGGTTCAAGTTCTATGGCAGGGGTCTTTCTCAATTCTCTCCCTGATGGAAAGAGTCTTCCAAAAGACTACGTTTTGCAGGTACAGGCCAGACAAGTAGCAGGCTCTTCTGGCGAGTTCAGCATTCTTTTCCGCAAACAGACGTCGCACGGCAATCGGGGTTCCTATGCTCTGCTTATCTTGCCCAATGGTACCTGGCAGGCTGTAACTTATGATCGTGCCGGAAATGCCACAACGCTTACAACTAATAACATTGTGGGCGATGTCTCCAGTTCGATCACGATCGACATTCTAGCGCAGGGTGATACATTTCATTTCTATATAAATGGTTTTGAGCAGGGCGGAGTAAAGACGCCAACCTACACCAGTGGCTCCATTGGAGTCGCGGTAAGCTCTGGAAGTGGAGTTCTTTTCCAAAACCTGGCCCTCTATCAGATCTCATAGAAGAAACATCATGATGTTTCTGCGGCTTGCAAAGCCGTCCCCTCACAGGTAGAGATTTTTTGCCGCTCTGCTGCAACGGTCTGGTAGTCCACCTTGCGAAGAGTATGATTCATCCCTCATTTTTGTAAAATGAGGAAACGCTCTTGCTGGCGGCGCAGCCGCCAGATTTTCAGGGAGAAAGGGCTGAGTCTGGCAGCAGCTTTGTT
>DAOTTL010000474.1:0-2030 GCA_034438135.1 Ktedonobacteraceae bacterium
ACTCTTTTTTAAATGGGGCGGGGTGGCCTGTCAGGCCGATGTAGCAGATCGGCAAAAAACCTCTACCTGTGAGGGTGTCTGGCCATGACTGAGCAGCGACTTATGCGAAGTCTTGAAGAAGTCATTGGATGGTCCATATGGAAATAGAGGCAGGTGATATAATCAAAGTAAAGTATCGAAGAATTTCATTGCAAGCTGCACAAGAGTAGCTGTTCAGGTACTTCTTTGACTTTCCCTATATTGAAAAGAGGTTTTTTTTTATGGCTTTGAAATTTGGCGTATCTTTACCCCAGGGCTGGACTATGGATCTGGTAGGTATCAAAGATCCCGTTGAGGCCTATGAGGCAATGACTCGTGTTGCTCAAATTGCTGACGAGGTGGGTTTTAACTCTGCCTGGCTCGTTGATCACTTTCATACCGTTCCACAGCCTTCACAAGAAGTGACCTTTGAGTGCTGGACTACCACCGCAGCTCTGGCGCGAGATACGCAGCGTATCCGTATTGGTCAAATGGTGACGTGTAATGGGTATCGCAACCCCGCCCTGCTCGCGAAAATGGCCAGCACGGTCGATGTACTCAGTCATGGAAGGCTCGATTTCGGCATTGGCTCGGGCTGGTATGAGCATGAGTACAAGGCCTACGGCTATGACTATCCCGATGCCCCTGATCGTCTGCGCTATTTGCGTGAGACCTTGCAAGTACTCAAGGCTATGTGGACGCAGGAAGAGGCTACATTTGAAGGCAAGTACTATCAGGTTCATGGAGCAATCAACCAGCCTAAGGGAGTTCAGAAACCGCATATTCCCATCCTGATCGGTGGCGGTGGCGAAAAAGTTACTCTGAAATTGGTCGCGCAATATGGCGATGCCTGCAATGTCAGTGGCGATCTGGAGACGATTAAACACAAGTATGCCATTATCCAGGATCACTGTCAGACAGTGGGTCGCGACTATGAGAGCATTCGCCGAACCGCAACAACTTTCTGCTCCATTGCTGATACCGACGAGCAGGCTATGGCGAAAATTCCCGAGTCGATCAGGCGTATGTTTGGCAATCGAGTTGGTGCTGCGCTGATTGGTAATCCTGATACTATCCGCCAACGTATGGCAGATTTTGAGGCCGCGGGCGTTCAGGAGCTTATTATCGGCTTCCCCGATGTCGCTACTAAACCTGACTCACTACGCGTTTTTGCTAAAGAATTTATTAGCTAGAAAACAAAGTGAGCCGGCCTGTCTCACCTGTGAGACAGGCCGGCTCACTTTGTTTTCTAGCGTTCTGCTATCCACTCACTCCACGTGCTCGCTGGACCAGTGCGTTGGCCTCGCTGGCCAGGCGAGTTATCTCTTCAAAGCGACTCTGGGCGATCATTTCTCGCGTGGCGATCCAGATGGCTCCGCAGGCGACGACGTTTGTCATTGCCAGATAGGACAGCAAGTTATCCACGGTAATCCCGCCGCTTGGTACAAAAGTGACCTCGGGGAAAGGTCCTTGCAACGTTTTGAGCAGTTGAGTTCCACCGCTCACCTCGGTGGGAAAGAGCTTAAGCGTTTTCAGACCGTTCACGAGGCACATGGTGATCTCGCTCGGCGTAAGCACTCCCGGTAACACATCTATCTGCTGTTCCAGGCATAGTCTCACGACGGAGAGATTGAGTCCAGGTGAGACGATAAATTGTGCGCCTGCCTCTATGGCCTGCTCCAGCTGTTGCTCATTGAGGACTGTGCCTGCGCCTACAAGGATTTGCGGCACTTCTTCCGCGATGCGCCGAATGGAGGCGATAGCGGCTGATGTCCGAAAGGTGATCTCCGCACAATTCATGCCACCTGCATAGAGCGCCAGGGCAAGTGGAACTGCATCCTCAGCTTTATCAATCGTGATAACTGGTATTACGCCATTCTGGCTAATTTGCTCTATTGGTCTCAATTTTCTCTCCTTTTCTTTAGAAGTCATCCCTACCTTTTCAGTGCCTTGTAAAGCCGCCTCTCCCCTACAAGAAAGAGGAAAGGATGAGTTTGCAAGCGGCGAAGCTG
>DAOTTL010000475.1:0-7777 GCA_034438135.1 Ktedonobacteraceae bacterium
GTGAAATACAGACAATAACCGCATCCATAATCGCATCGTATTGCGAATCTCTTGTTGCCATTTCTGTCCGGGCAACTGCATTTCAATAGCATGCCATGGAGAGGTTTTACGCCCGCTCCGAGCGTGGTAGTGGAGCTGAATACGGGTTGGTTAATCGTACATCTCCAGGACGTCTTCGTCGCGCTCCATGATGTAACAACCTCAGAGCTCGACATGTTGGCTTTCAAATTGGAGAGAGAATCCCATTTTTTGACTGGGATAACGTCCGCTCACATTTGAGGCTCTGCCTCGAACCTTGCGTTCAGGTGGGGCGGTGCGCAGACGTTAAATGTAGGTTGCGGTTTCTGGCTCGATGTTGTTGCGCTGACACCAGGTATAAAACTCCTCATCGGTTAAACGTGTCATTCGTCGTTTCCCCTCTCGCGGGCTCTCCTGTGGAGGCTTCGACGAAACGCCCATGCCACCAGAGGCCCAAACCTGCGGCAAGTATACCAGAGAGCATGAGAAGAGACAAGTTTCCACCCCATATCTTTTCGTTTGTGTCGGATATCTTTTCGTTCTCTTGAAGAATGGGTGGGAAAACAGAGGAACAATCGTTCGGAAACAATGATTCATGGACATTGAGAAAAGATATGTGTCGGAGTCTGCCCGTTCTCCCTCTCAAACGATGAAACGCTACGAAAAGTTATGGGCTGAATGCGGAAAAGTATTTTGACAAACAACATTGAAGCCCGTTGCCTCCCGTTTGTTCGTGAGCTTGCGCACATGCCGAACATGATGCATGACGCTTTGTCCTACGGCATCTCCACAGATGCAGCACGGTATCCCTGGCTTTGATCGCGTTCTCATCTGCGTCGCCATTCGTACCAGATCAATCTCCGTCTGCTTTCCCAGTTGGAAGGCGTATCGTTGTTTGGTCCAGTCATGGTTGAGGTAGAAGGCGATCGTGCGATCTTCTTTTCCCCCTGTTCCTTTGATGCTGATGGGGAAACCTTTCCCGAAACGCTTGAATATCTTCGGCATCGAGATACGGTAGTTCTTGGCCAGAGTTTTGGCCAGAGAACATTCGAGGATAGACTGGATTCTCAAAAGCTGTTTCCAGTTGTCTACAAACCGATAATAGTTCTGTATACCGCGATTCACACCACTGTACAGACGAATGATCTGGTCTGCATCCAGGTAAATCCACCCCGATTTAGGAGTAGGATTCCCTTCTTTCGAGCAGAAGCCTCGGTCGCTTCTTAGTCTCTTTATCACGTTGGAGATGGGAGCGTTCATCACGGTTTGCCATCCTGTGGAGCGCCGTTTAAAGGTTCTCCCTTGGAGGTCGGCTTGCAGCGTGATTTTTGCATTCCCGCCATGGCCAATTTTTAGCGTCGTCCCCAGGAAGGAAGCTTCCTCAGTCCTTGCGTTGGAAAGGTGGGTTTGCTCCTCGCTGAGTGTCAGGTGGAGATGGTCGGTCCGGAAGTCTTTCACTTGCTGCTTGATCTCTTCTGCCAGCGCGTGACTCCCGCAGATGCCAAGCAGCCAGTCGTCCGCGTATCTCAGGTATTTTATCCTGATGAAATCTGGATCGTTGACCATCTTGGATGGGAGAGCTCTCATCTGTTTCACGACTTCTTTGAAAGCGGGTGTCCGGGTGGCTTTTTGTTTGACCATCCGGCTCTTTTTGAGGGCGAGCCTCAAATAGATGGGATTGTCGCGTTTGCCCTGGCCTTTTTCCTGTTCAACCCGTATGTGTTCCACGAACTCGTCCAGTTCGTGAAGATACACCTTGGCGAGGATCGGACTCACCAGACTGCCCTGGGGAGAGCCAATCAGGCTTTCCTTTTTCTTTCCGTGAAGAGCCATGTATCCTGCGTCCAGGAGCTTCCAGATGAGATTGAGAAACCGCTGGTCCTGAATCTTCTTTTGTAAGATCCTCACCAGTACATGAAAATCCAGTTCGTCGAAGCAGGCGCGTATATCTCCCTCGACGAACCAGTTCACCGCGACCCATTTTCCTCGAATGGCTTTCAAGGCTGTGTGACAACTGTGGTTGGATCGGAACCCGTGACTAGACGGATGGAAGTACGGAGCAGAGGGGTTATCCTAAATGGCTTCAAGGATCATACGCAGGACTTCTTGAACCACTTTGTCCCTCACGCAAGGAATGCCGAGTTTTCGCATCTTGCCACTGGCCTTTGGAATAAAGGTCGTCCGGGTCGGTTTGAAGTGACATTGCTCGGTTCGCATCTCGCGGGTAATGTCCCGGATAGCTTTAAGAGAGAAACATCGAGGGTTTCCTTGTCCGTTCCTGGCGTCATATTGCCGGGTTTCGATTTGATCCGTTCATAAGCGACAATGTAGAGGTCTTCCTGCTAGAGGAGCCTGTACAGGTCGTCATTTACCCACGACTCTGTTGCTGTTCAACTTTCGTAGGCATTCCAATCGCTCTAAGGTCTTCTGACCCAGCCGAGTCAACCTCCTTTGAATGGAATAGATTCTCTAGAACCCTTCCCCCTGTCTCATCCATTACGATGAGCATTTGAGTACTATGATTCTTCCGTCGCCGTCTCTCTCACGAGACGTAGGCGATCCCCAAGTTACCCATGATCTTCGCTCCGTACGTAGGTCCTCTGTACGCCGCTTCCCGTTCCCTACGGGCTGGCTCTGATGCAGGCTGTATGGACGCTATAGCTGTTCATCCATACCATCAGATACGGGCGATGACACCAATCCCGTTGGACTAGCAACTTCCGCCACGGCTAGAGTTGAAGCAATCATGCCTTGACCATATACGGCCTTGCTGCCCGTCATCTGGCCTCTGGTGCTGAGACGTCAACGGACTTTTGCACACCATGCTGCTGTCCCCTCAACCCTTTCGGGCGAAGGTAAGGTGCTGCGTTACTCACTTCGCCTGCGTGAGATCGTGCTCTCGCACGATAGAAGATCATGAACCTCGTTGGGCGCACGCAATAGTGCTATCTTGCCCCTGGTAGCATCAATGTTTGTATGAGGCCGGGTTGGTGTTCCTGAGCAATTAGGACCCAGCCTCTTACCCGACCTTCTCCACTGGTATGCTATTGACCTCGTAATAGGCCGTAAGTCCCACGAATTGCGCAACGAGGTTGTGTACCCCTCTCATATCTGATATCCTCTGAAAGGAGACGTACCAAGTGCGATCTCCCTCATATTCTTTGAAATCGAGAGGATCGCGATCTTCATGGCCATATATACCATCATGCCAGAGCGAGAGACGCTCCATGGACAGTTTTCACGTGATTTTTCTCCGGTTCTGACCATTGATCCCGGTGATACGGTGATCTATCGGACCCTGGATGCTGGCTGGCACCTCGAACCTCGTCGTTCGACCAGTCCAGAGGAACATCCACCGCAGTTTACCCCTCGGATCAGAGGCCGTGACAGCGGCCACGCTTTGTGTGGCCCCCTTGCCATCAGTGGCGCACAGCCAGGCATGACGCTCGTTGTTCATATTCAAGAGGTCCGGCCAGGAGGCTGGGGATGGAATAGTGCGGGAGGGTGGGCCAGCCCGGTGAATACGCGCCTGGAGATTGCCTCAGAGGAAGAACGCTTTCATGTCTGGACCCTTGATCCCGAGGCTATGACTGGGCGAAACCAGGATGGATATCAGGTCCAGTTGCGTCCATTCATGGGCGTGATGGGGATGCCGCCCAATGAACCGGGGCTTCATCCCTCCTGGCCCCCACGCGCTGAGGGCGGCAATATGGATTGCAAAGAGCTAATCGCAGGTAGCACCCTCTATCTACCCATTTCAGTTCCTCTGGCGCTCTTCTCTGTGGGTGATGGGCACGCAACTCAAGCCGATGGAGAAGTGAGTAGTACCGGAATCGAGTGTCCGATGGAGCGGGTGGCGTTGCAGTTTGATCTCGATGAAAAGCAGACACTCCGCACCCCCTGGGCCTATACTCCCGCTGGCTGGATCACTTTAGGTTTCCACGAAGACCTGCACGAAGCCAGTATGATCGCGCTTTCTGCCATGTTGACGCTGATGCAGCGACAGTATGGACTGGTTCGGCAGGACGCCGTTGCCTTAGCTAGCCTGGTGATCGATCTGCATATTACGCAACTGGTAAATGCAGGGATTCGAGGAGTCCATGCGCTCTTACCCCATGGAGCACTCGCTCGGATCTAAGCCCATTGTTCCTGGATCTTGTTCCGTGCTCGCGAAACCGAGTGAGGTGGCAAAGCGTTCTGGGACACCGAACAGTTGGATCGTCACCTGGCCAGAAGTTTCGAGGCGCGTATTGCGGGTCAGCCGTTCTGTCCACGAAAGTCGATAGTGTGCCCGTTGAGCACGGGAAAGGGGCGCAGGCTGAACGACGGGGAGGGCCGTAGTGGGAGCCCCGACCTCTACTTTGACACATTGCTGGCGCAACAACTGAATACACGCCCGCCGGTGGGACCGGCGACTCCAGTCACGCCATTGGATGGGCTCAGAACCGACCACGAGGGGATGCAAGAGCACGCTCACTTGGCACGGCTTTGCGGTGGCGCTGCCATTCCATTGACACTGCTCGCGCAGGGGGCAGGGACGACAACAACGGATGCTCGCCGCATACACCACGCGCAGACTTCCGTTGACCTCTTTGCGCCGCTCGTGGGCCACAAGCGACTGACCAGCCGGACAGCGCAGCGTGCCATCCGGTTGGAGGGTAAAGTCTTGTCCCGAAAAGCGGCCAGCTTTCCAGGGCAGAGCCACAACTGCCGGCCCGTATCCCTGAGCAGGAACCTGCACATGGTCCAGTTGGTGCGTCAGTGGAAGAGCAGGAGCAAACTCGGTCGTGCGGACTGGATCAGGATGAAGCTGATGCCCCAGTTCGAGTCTCAGGTTCCAGACCCATTGAGCGATGAGTTGCCAGCACTCCTGTCCCCAGGCCGAGTAGCTGCACCACCTGTCTGGGTCCTGCTCTCTGTCTTCATCTGAGAGAATTGGTTCAAAGGCACCACGATGCAGCTACAACTCAAGCACATCGCAAGCAGTAAAGGCATGTTGTGGGAGGTTTGTGAAGAACAGCTCATAAACTACTCCTGTGCGTGTTACCCCAACAGGACTCTTCTTTTTCCCGGCGGGATGCGTAGCCACGACCACGCGGCAGGGTATTCCCTCTGGTCCCACTGGAATCGCTGGACAATCGTAGAGGCTACGCGCTGTCTGGCTTTCGGGGCGCTGCTGAAGTTGATCGGGGGCAGGTGCAGTCGCGCCTGAATCAGCGGATGATCGAGCAGGTGATAGTCTTTGCCGCGCGTGACAAACGCGAAGCCAGCCACATCGGAGAGGACCGCTCCATTGCCATATTGTCCGTCGAGCCGGAGCAGCGTGCGTTCTTGTGGGAGCTGATGGGTCGCCAGATACCGGCCAATAGCCGAGAGCGCTTGGCGCAATTCTTCCCGATAGCGCCCGTTGCCTCGATTTCCAATTGTGCCGAGCCACTGATAACTGTGCGCCTGTGACACCGTGGTACGTGTTCTGACAACCTCCCCGCGTTTGCGGCCCCGGTAGCCAGGGGCACAGACGTCATCCAGCCGACGAAAGAGCGGAGGAAGCTCTTCTGTCTGAGGTAAAGCACGTTGCCGAGCCGCCTCCCGCGTTCCGTCAATGTCAAAGACGGTCCAGGAGCTTCCCGCTCGATCCACTAGCCCTCCCGTTTGCTTGTCAGGCGTCAGCGGGCGAGCGAACAAATCATCGAGAAAGAGCGTGCGTAGCGCTGCTACAGGCTCTCCGGTCAGCGCTGCTAAAAAACGTGAGAGCGTTGAACGGGCGGGGAACTGGTCACGGTCAAACAAGGCCATGAACGGGAGGGAGAAGGGCTGAAGGCTCTCGTAGAACTCCTCCAGGGTGCGCTCTCCACTGATGGCGTAGCCGAAGAGCACCGCGAGAAAATCGATCACCTCATAGCGTCCGAACCGCTTCCGCGCAAAGCGTACCTGCTCGCAGAGTTTCGTGAGCACACCCTGCTTCTTGAGGTGCGTGGCCATCAACACCACTTCCCCAAACCAGGAAGGCGGCGAGGGAACAAACTCGGAAAAGGCTTGGATCTGCACCGATCCATCGGCGATACTGGTCATATATGCCTCCTTGAGAGAATGGAGTTACTTCTTCCTTCTCAGGAAGGCATATATTTATCTTTGCCTGCTACAGGTCATCGCTCGTTGCGCATCGCGTGGGAAAATGAACTGCTCTACGGCAAACTGGCTACACTCCCGAGAGGAATGTAACGCTTTCTTGCAAGAGAGCGTTACGCAAGGAGAAGGAGAGAGGGAATCGATGAACCTTGAAGGGGAGAGCAAACTCATCAATGTCTACGGGGGGGGATACATGTGCGAAAGCGCGCACACATCCTCAAGTGGCTTTTCAACGCATGATGAGTACTCGTGAAGTCACGTTTGTCTGTACCATTTGTGGGAAGACTGTGACTCAGCAGCGCTATCCAGGCCACAGCCCACGGTATTGTGGTGACCCCTGTGAGGAAGAGGGACGACGTGAAAAGACGCGAGAACGCGTGAAGAAACTGCGCGCACGTCAGCGTACTCTGCAGGAACCGGGAACAGAGCCTTTTTCTCAAGAGACGCTCATGAAAGGGTTCACCACCCAGGATGAAAACCGTCGTTTTCAGAAGAGAAAATGTAACGCTTTCTTGTCCGGCAGCGTTACGTCTCTGCTCGGGTGCCCCACACGTTTTTGCAACCAGCCAGCAAGACCAGTGGTCAACGAAAGAGCAACTGATCGTGGCAGGCGGTCGGTCTCGGGCACATGAACCAAACCGAGTTCCCGCCTCAACTATGACATTGGGGTGGGAACCCTCTCATTGCATCACGTGCCGACGGCTATGCTGGTCCGGCAACGCCGATCAGGTGGCCCTCGGGATCGGTGAAGTGGCCGACCACGAGGTCGGCCCCCGGGTTCTTTTCGGGGCCCATCCGGCGCGTCCCGCCGAGGCTCTCGGCCTTCTGGAGCGCGGCCTCGACGTTGGGAACGCCGACGTAGAAGATCACGTAGCCGTCGTAACCCATGCCTCCGCCGACGCCGCCTGGGATCCCGACTCCGTCGCTGGTTGTATTGCGATCCACGAAACCGTAGTTCCCTGGCTGGGAGACAGCCTTCGAGACCGGAGCGCTCGTGTCGAACTCCCATCCGAACAGGCCGCCGTAGTAGCTCCGGAGCTTCTCCGGATCCTTCCCGATGACCTCGAAATGCACAACTGGTTGTCCCATGATTCGTCCTTTCCGCGCCGACAGCCGACGCCTATGGGTAGTCCTTCCTTGGTCGCTTGATCTCGTCTGACCATACAAGGAGCTGAATTGAACGTTTCTTCATCACAAGTTTACTCGCTTTCACCCGACAAAACTTCTCCATTCTTGCTCTTCCCCCATCTGTGCAAAAAACTGTGGCGTACCCTCTGAGCTCCACTACTCGTGGCCTGACCATTTTCGTCATGAATCACTCCCTGCGGCTTTTTGTGAACAGGGCTCAGATGCAACCTCGTACCTCGCTACACAGCGCCTCTAAAAATTCTACAAATGAACATGGAACGTTACGTTTCTTGCCGCCACTGCGCTTACATCCATAACAAAACGTCGTGGCAAGATACCGCGCAAGTGGGTCATCGAGCTTGGCTTCGTGCCCTGAGAGGGGCGCAAAGAAGCGCGTCCAGTTCAACCATTGCTCGGTTCTCAATAACACATCGAGAATGCTAATCGGCTTGAGGCGTTCTGCGACGAGGCGCTCCAAGAGAGCCAGGCTCTCAGGATCTGC
>DAOTTL010000476.1:0-11217 GCA_034438135.1 Ktedonobacteraceae bacterium
GAGAGGGTTACTATAATGGCGGATCTCACAGGAAAAATCTTCAGAAATTATCAAATTATTCGACTGCTAGGAAATGGTGGGTTCGCCGATGTTTATCTGGCGAAACACATTCATCTTGAATCCTATGTAGCGATGAAAATCCTTCAAACACGCCTGATCGGAGATGGACTGGAACAGTTTCGCAATGAAGGGCGCAATATCGCCAGTCTGGTCCATCCGAATATTATACGAGTCTTTGATTTCGATGTGGAAGATGGATTTCCTTTTCTTATAATGGATTACGCATCTCGCGGGAACCTGCGCCAGCTTTATCCAAAGGGGATGGTGCTATCTACAACTATTATCCTGCCATATGTCAAACAAATTGCTGCCGCTTTACAGTATGCACATGATCATAAACTCATCCATCGCGATGTAAAACCTGAAAATATCCTGCTTGGACCCCACAATGAGGCGATTCTTAGCGATTTTGGTCTCGTCTTATCTGCTCAGAGTACCGGTTCTCAAACAACAAAAGAGATGGCCGGTACCCTTCCTTACATGGCACCTGAACAGCTTCATGGAAAACCACGTCCCCAAAGTGACCAGTATGCAATGGGTATCATGGTCTATGAATGGTTAAGCGGCAGTCGCCCTTTTCAAGGAACAGCAGTTGAAATAGCAGCACAGCATCTGATGGCTCCCCCTCCTCCGCTGGGCGGCAAAATAGCTGGTATCTCGCCGGAAATACAGGAGGTCATCTTCACTGCTTTAGAGAAAGAGCCGCAGAAACGTTTTGCGACAATCGATGCTTTTGCACTTGCTTTAGAGAACGTCTGCCAACCAAAACCTTTCATCGCTCAGGCAGGCGTTTCATCTGAACTGTATCGAACAACTACTGACTATCCAACTTCAGCAACTACCTATGTTCACCCTTCTCCTAAAAACGATCCGCGCCAGACTCTCGATAGTTCAGGCACCTGCACACCCTCAGTTTCTACCTATGCCACCCCCTCTTCTACCTATGTCCACACTGCTCCTAAAAACCCTCTACACGATCCGCGCCAGACTCTCGATAGTTCAGGCACCTGCACACCCTCTCCCGCAATATCTCTGAACTATTCGCAGCCAGCCAGTGTAACCAGGAGACCCCAAAAAAGCCTGCATCCCTCTCAGAGGTTCTCTCCAGCCAACAATACTTCATCCGATCAGGCGGTACAACCTTCCACATTTCAATTGCCAGGAGCGTCCATTTATGAGAGAAATCAACAGACGAATTCATTCTCTCCGATGGGTCCCACAAAACCAGTCATAGTAAAAGTTCGCAGAAAAAAAAGACTTGTGGTTCTCTTCGTGCTACTCCCTCTTCTGCTCATATTCGTCGGGAGCGTTGTGGCTTATAGCCAGACAGGCTTATTACCTGTGCTCGGTCAGGGACGAGGAGGCCCGCTTTCATACACCCCTTTTGTTTCCCATGCTCCTGGCTCAACTTCTACCGTTTTGGGAACTGTCGTCCTGACTCCCACGGCGGCAAGTGCTCCTCCTACACCTTCCCAGGCCACTGTAACCCTTACACCGACGAGCAAGTATCTCAATAAACCCTATGTGATCAAAGCTATAACAGGAACGCCAGACGCAAGTCAGCACCAGGTAGCAGCCCGCTGGATCACGGGAAAAACTCAGCCTCAGTCGAAAACGGTGAACGCCACAGACACCGGTACCACGCCAGCAACGCAAGCAACCGGTACATTGAACTTTTCTGGAACAGCGTATCGTGGAAGCTGTACTATTCCAGCCGGAACCACCTATGTCAATACTGGAGGCATAGATATAACTACCGATGCAGATGCCACTATCACGACACTTATCCCAAGTGTTACAGTCCCCGCACATGCGGTCCAGACCGGTTCTGCGGGCAATATCGCCGCAGGAACAATCAATGAAAATTACATCTGCCTCGGCGTTGGAGCCACCAACGAGGTTTCGTTCACTGGCGGAAAGGACAAGCAAACCTATACAGCAGTGCAGCAGAGCGATATCGATGATGCAACACAAGCTCTGGTATCAGCGCTCACACAGCAGGCACAAGATTCATTGACGGCTCAAGTTCTTGCGAACGAGCGGCTGGTCGCTTTTCCTCATAACGTTTGTAAAACGGACAAGACCGCTGATCATGTAGCAGGCGATAAGGCAACGACAGTTACAGTTACAGTTGCAGTTACCTGTACCGATGAAGCCTACGATTGGAACGGGACTGAATCAGTCGCAGCAGACTGGCTCAAAAACGATGCGACCAGCGAGCCAGGACCTGATTATGAACTGGTGGACAACGAAATAACCACTCAGACCATGGTTGAATCTGAAGGAGACGGAACCGTTGACGTATCCGTCAATGAGGCTGGTACATGGATCTATCAATTTAGTTCCACCCGGCAAGGGGAGTTAGCACAGCTTATTGCAGGTCTGTCAAAGGAGGATGCACAGTCCCGGCTTTTGCAGCAAACAGGTGTAGCAAAAGTCAGAGATATAGTGATCGCTGGAGGTAACACTCTTCCTTCTGATAGTAGCAAGATTCATTTCAAAGTAACATCACCTGGGTAATAATTCCTTCTGACCCAGGGCAGTGAGCATAGACGCTCCCGTCTTAATCCCACGAAAAAAGCGCTCAAGCTCCATGTTCTCGTCAGGTGCATGATTGGATTCGTCAACGTTGGCGTAGGGAATGCCAAAGACAGGTATGCCGAGTGTTTTGGTGAAAACATAGTTGGGCAGACTGGCTCCCTTACTCGGTACCAGCAACGGACGCTCCCCTCGGACTGCAATCATGGCCTGGATCAGTGGCTCGGTAAAGGGCGATTCCAGTGGCGTTTTTGAGGGATCCATGCCCCCGTAGCTGTTAACGATTACTTCGGGAGCGTGACGCTGCACATGAGCTTTGACTTTCGCCAGGATGTCCTCAGCGGTCTGTGCTTCGACCAGGCGAATATCGCACTTGGCGATGACTTCGTGTGGTAGAACGGTTTTGGAACCGGGACCACCATAGCCGCCATGAATGCCGTTAAGCGTGAGGGTAGGCCAGGCGGAGAGGCGCTCAAAATAGGCCCGCTCCTGAGGCTCATCGAGATGCTGCAGGCCCAACGTTGTTTTGACCTGATCAACATCGATGGGCAGTTCAGCCAGGGCCAGGCGCTCCCCTTCTGTGAGTGGCTGAACGTGTTCGTAGAAGCCATCAATGGTAATCTCACCCTGCGCATTTTTCATGGTCCCAAGCAGATGAACCATAGTCCACAGGGGATTGGGCACGATTCCTCCCCAGTGACCTGAGTGAAGATCCCGGTTCGCCCCCTGCGCACGCAGTTCAATGTCCAGAACTCCACGCACTCCAAAGCTGATCATAGACTGTCCATTCTCATGAACCGGTCCATCGCTGACAATTACCAGGTCCGCCTGGAGCTCTTCGCGGTACTCCTCCGCCAGACGAGGCATATGCGGACTCCCTACCTCTTCCTCTCCTTCCAACAAGACTTTTACGTTACAGGGCAATGTGCCACGGCAGGCCAGCAGACTCTCCAAAGCCAGGAGTTGGGCGAAGTGTTGCCCTTTGTTATCTCCGACGCCACGCGCGTAGAGACGACCATCGCGCACAGTAGGTTCAAAAGGCGGTGTAGTCCATGCCTCCAGCGGCTCAGGTGGCTGCACATCATAGTGTCCGTAGAGCAGGACTGTCGGCAGGTCGGCGTTGATAAAGTAATCGCCCATGACTACCGGCCATCCCCTGGTAGGCAACAGGCGTGCTGATACACCTATCTTCGCCAGAATAGCCAGTAGATAATCAGCCATGGCCTCCATCCCTTCACCTGAGGCACTAACACTGGGACGGCGCACATAGTCGATAAGCCGCGCCAGAAAGTTCTGGGAATGATCGTCAATATATGCAAAGACATCACTCAGGTCTGTGGCCAGTGAATTATCCATAGGTGTTACCCTACCCCTTCTCTCTATAGATGCCCCGGATCGCCGCGCTTAACAAAAAGACGATACTGAGCAACTTCATGTTCAGAGCAGTATTACCATCATAATGATAGTAAGCACCAGGCAAAGCGATCAGGGTTTCTTAAAAATCTGAGGAAAGCCTGACTAGAAATAGAAAAAGGATCGGAAAGCGATAGGTGCTAAATTCCGACCCTTTGTGTATGCTGTAGCGACAGGATCAGTCTCCCTGTCCCAGATTTGTCTCAGCAGAAAGAGGCACAGCTACCGGACGAGCAGCCGGAACAGCGGTCCGGCGAGGTCGTCGGACCACATGAATCGGTTCGTGGCCCTCGGCTGCCTGAACGCTCAGCCACTGACCCATACTGCGCTCTGGCTGACTACGCTGAAGCAGGTAATAGGTCACAAACGCAGCCGGACCAAAGAACGCCTCGATCGGTATCACGATTCCAATATTCGTACGCACAAAACTCGAAATCACCAGCGGCGACAGAGATGGTAGAGCTGCCCCAAAGATAGCGATTATCGCCAGTGCCGCGAAAAATCCCTTGCGTCCAAAGCCCTTATAAGCACCAACCATAAAGAGCGTAAACATCAGGAGATCACCGATCCCTACGTTCGCCGTATATGGACCCATGACCCAACCGAGCGCCGCATCCAATGGCTGACCCTCCAGGCGATCGGCCAGTTGTACACTGAGTGGGATAATGATGGAAAATGTGAAATCATAGACTGCCAGCAGTAACGTCAACCAGGCAATCTGACGCAGGCGCATCCCACCCTGCACATAGAGGTTGGAGATACCCACTATCGCAGTCAAAACCACAATATCGTTCATGGCCCAGTAAAACATCCAACCCGGTCTCGTGCCCAGCAACAACTCTGCCACCAGAATGTCTCCCGCCAGCAGCACCACAATCAGACCCCAGAGATAGAGTGGACGTAGAAACGGACGCAGCGTAATATACATAGCGCTGCTGAAGGTCAAACAGAGCAGTCCAACTAACAACCATGTTGGCAGTATCAAATACAAAAATGGCAACAACACAATGAAGGTGACCATTAACACAATATCGCGCGTATTGAAAACACCGATTGGAGGTCGCTCAAGACGCACTCGCCTGAAGTAGAGCAAAGCCAGCAACGATATCAGCGATGACCCTACGACCGCTACAACTAATTGAAAAATCGTCCCAATCAGCATGTTCATATCAATCAACCCTCCTGGCAGCAAACGTTGTCTCCAGCAGATCAGCACGCAAACGGCTAAGTTCCTGGTCATGCGCTACACTGTCCACAACACGCACAGGAAGACCAGCCTCCTCGTAGCGCCGTTCGATCAGTGAACGTGTCACTCCCTGTTGCAGAGCTTCTTCAGCAATGATCATCTCAATATGATCATCCACCACCACAGCGTTTAAACGTGCAGGCCAGGGGTCAGAAGGCAAAGCCTCGTAGACTTCAATCAGGTCGCGTCCAGTCACCAATCGTCCATCCAGGCGCAACAGATTTTTAGCTTTTCCCAGAATATTAGAGGTGGCCGGAATAGCCGCCAGATCACAGGTCAAAGGTTCGTCGGGCAAGCGTCTGACAAGATCACGTGTATCGTAACGAAAGACAGGCATACACTCGCGGTAAGGATAGTAGGTTGTCACGACCAGCGTGCCAATCTCACCGGGAGCAGCGAGTTGGCCACTCTGAGGATCAACAACCTCAACATAGCCAACATTCAGATCGAAGTGGAGATGTCCCTGCCGACACACACGACCTCCAACAGGAAGGATCTCGGTCATACTAAATGCGTCTGTGACCAGTGCCGGACCAAGCGTTTCATACGCTGCTGCTTTTAACGCAGGCGAAAGCACTTCGCCAGCCAGATAAATGCTTCTCAGACGAAAGTCCTTTGCCCCGAGTCCGCGTCTGCGAGCCGCTTTGACTAACTGTCCCAAATAACTTGGATATGTCGAAAGAATCGTTGGCGCGGTCTCTTTGTCGCCCAACAAATTGTCCAGGCTCTCCTCAACAGGGATAATACCTAAGACTAACAGACGCGCACCTACCAGACGACACATGCCAACGTTCCACTGATTAGCAGCCGTAGCACGTGAACTGATATTAATCTGCATTGAATCGGCAGGGTTTATCTCATTGCGCAAGACACCGCTCAGTGCTGCCAGGGCAGGCCACATTTCAATTTCATATTTGGAGAGCCAGATCTCGGTTGGAGAGCCGGTGGTGCCTGTCGTGCGCGTCGCTATGTATGGCTGGACATTGGTAGCGATCATTTCCTGTTGATGGAGCTGTATATCTTCCTTACAAGTCATGGGGATACGCTGCATATCCTCTATTTGTAATTTGGAAGGATCTATGTCGTGAGAGGCCAGAAGGTTTTTATAGAAAGGGGAAAAACGTTGTAGACGACGAGCGGTATGCTGTAACATGTGAACCTGGTACTCTTTAAGCGCCTTTGGCTCACTAAAGGGACCATCCAATAACTGTTGCACATCATCGCCTGGTGCCCCAAACTCTTCTAACGTTTTTAAAGCGTCAGCAACCATATTTTCCAGGTTGCGCGGATTGATGTGCCAACCCCCCATCATAGCTATAGCCAGGCGAAACTGACGAATACCTGTTTCAAACATGCTGTTTTCTCGCTCTCTTACTAGATATTCGCAAAAAGGACAGCAGAGATGCTTCTAATCCAGCTCTGTCCGTTAGCTCCCGTTCATAAAAGAAAAATGAAGCGTGAGATCTGGTTGTGCTCGCGAACGCAGCCAGGGCAACATTATCCCGGTCACTGGCTGCACGAACACGCACATAGACAACAAGCGTCTCTGCTGTCCAGTCTAAAGGGTTAGGACCCTCCGGCGCAGAGCAAGAAGAGGACTGCGGTCAGGGAACCCATCGCGTAGCGACCATATTTAAGGGTACTTACGAGACGTGCCATGAGGAACTCCTTTTCTGGGTGAAACCCAAAAAATAGACCAACGGAATAAAAAACACGTTTTATGATGGAAACACCGAAAACAAGCGCTGCGGCAGTTTCAGCACCGGGACCATGTTCGGTATCTGCCTAAATTGTACTTGTCAATTTATTTGTTTGTCAAGTGATCAAGTCGCCATTTTTGGTGAAATAACTCACTCTTCCCAAGTATTCTCAGAATTACCCTTCTACATGGTTCATATTTTTCCCATCAAATCTCTACTTGTGTCACAATCCCTCGCAGGTGTTAGAATACTGAAGAGAAAAAGTCTGCTATCTCCTTTTTCTCCTCCGGTCGTAAAAACCTGTCTCAAATCTGATGTAAACTCTATTCAATTATGAATAGAGTTACAATGAAAGAATGGATGATTTTGCAATGAAAAAATGGCTCTTCCTTCTGGTTAGCGTTGCCCTCGGTACACTTATCATTGCCTGTGGAGGCACCGCTGCAAGTCCGCCCGCCAGCGGCCCCAACACTGTCAGTATAGGCAATGTCCGTTTCTCAGTCTCCCAGATCACGATTCATAAAGGAAGTCGCTTAACATTCGTTGAGGATCCAACGCATCAGGCTCTGCATATCCTGATTATCGGCCAAAATCTCCAACAGGAGCAGGAAAAGGGTGCGCCAGACTTTGGAGGTGCGGCTGGCATCCATATCGATGTTGGAAGCTACTGGACCTCACCCCCCTGGAATACTGTTGGAACCTTTCATGTGGCTTGCTCGATACATCCTCTTATGAACCTGATGGTCATTGTGGTTTGAGGCTAATGTATCTTCTTGCTCTTTAGAGCAGGAACCTTTTTGAGCGAAAGAGCCGGATTATTTATCCATTTGTCCACGCACTCAATACACGTTCCTCGTCGTCCGATGCGAGACCAGCCTGCCGCTCCTCGCCAGAGGAACGCGTTTTATCCCAGGCGAGGGTGTCACCTACGGTTTCCGCCAGAGGCCGGAAGGTGGCCTCGTTAGTCAGGGCTTTGGCGATGCTGATGGCATTGAAGCCTGCCAAGGTGGGATCGTCGGGAAGCCAGAGAGGCATTTGACCCCAGGGCTGGATCTCTTTCGCAAGGAGAAATGCATCATCCACCCAGATAAAGGTCGCGTCGCTTCCACTGACCGCTTTGCAGGTGTTCAGGATCTGTTGCATGGTGAGAGACTGCACGGGACCGGTGAGGTTGTATGTACCCATCTGACCAGCCTCTACCATATGTATCATCCACTCCGCCGAGTCGCGCACATCGATCAATTGTACCAGGCGCTCTGGACGACCAGGAGCTAAAACTTTGCCTCCTCGTGCGACACGGACCGGCCAGTAGGTGAAACGATCGCTGTAGTCATGAGGCCCAACGAGCAGGCCGGGGCGGACACATAAAACGCGACCAGGCATAGCCTCTTTCACAGCCTGCTCACACAGTCCCTTGAGCGCTCCATAGCTTTCGCCATAAGCAATCGCAACAGCACCTTTTGCTGGCGGCTGGATCTTCTCTGCCTCCTGCACCTGTTCTGGCGTAATCTGACTGATCGAAGCCTTCTCATCCAGTCCTCTAACGCTCATATCAGGATAGACAGAAACGCTCGAAATAAACACGTAGTGTTGGACCGAGTTCGCAAGCAAACGCGCCGAGGCTTGTACAACGGAGGGAACATAGCCATTTGTATCAATAACCGCATCCCACACTCTGCCCTCCAGGGCATGTAAATCCCCTCGACGATCTCCTAGCAGATGTTCGACCTGCGGATAAAGTTCTGGACCGTGCTGTCCACGATTGAAAAGTGTGATTTCGTGTCCATGGCTGAGAGCAGCCTCAACCAGGTAGCGCCCCTGAAAGATTGTTCCACCAAGAATGAGTATTTTCATCGTACCCTCACTTCGTTCAAAATAGCCCACTCTAAGCATACAAATTTTTAGTATAAGAGGCAAGATGCCTCTTATACCTGAATGCCAAATTGTTCCTGCAACTGCTGCTTGCCTCCCTCGGTGACAATGGTAGCGCGTGTGCCCTGCTGCTTCACAATCCAGCCTCGTTCAACCAATTGCGCCCAGAGGGCTGCGCCAAGCGTCCCCCCCAGGTGCGGACGTTGCTCAGTCCAATCGGGACAGGCGAACGCAAAACGACGGCGTTCCCGGCGTAAGGCTTTAAGATCCAGACCGAGTTTCCCAAAAATGTCTTCCCCACGTGGACCCAGTTCGATGTCGCCGCGTCGCTCACTCGAAACTATAATCGCTTGCTGTTCCACCAATGCGTCGAAGAACGCAACCCCATAGCGACCTGCCAGATGATCATAGCAAGTACGGGCGGCAACCAGTTGGGGCGATTTCCAGAGTCTGGTAGGTACCATTCCAGCCACCAGGGATAACGATTCCACCAGTTGCCCGACAGACGCATCGCGCAAGGTATAGATAACCTGCCTTCTGTCACGGGTTGCGCACACCAGGTTTCGCTCTCGCAGGAGTGCCAGGTGGTTCGAGACTTTAGATTGCGATTCCCCGGTAAGCGATATCAATTCGGATACCGTGGCTGGACCCTCCATGAGTTGCTGGAGAATGCTCAGTCGCAAGGGATCCGCCAGTGCCTGCGCCAGCCCAACAATCTCTCTATTTTCATCCATCTTTATACCTTTACGTGCATACATCAGAAAATTATGTTATATTGATTATAACATAATTTTCTGATGTATGGTATGAAGAAAGGAACCACATATGACTGATCACAGCGATATGCAGACCTCTCAATCACAAAACATGATGGAATCCGAGCATGAACCCCCCCTTGCAAGGAAAATGCTTCTCATAACGATCATTGCAACAAGTCTCGGTTTCGTCCTCGTGCAACTTGATGTGTCAATTGTCAACGTCGCACTTGCAAAGATCGGGACCGACCTCCACACTGATGTCGCGGGTCTGCAATGGGTAGTTGATGCTTATGCGCTCACGTTCGCATCTCTGCTGCTCTTTGCGGGTGCTCTCTCAGACCGGATCGGAGCACGCAAAGCATTCATAGGTGGCTTCGCTCTCTTTGTTGTGGCTTCGCTCGCCTGCGGACTTGCGCCGGTCGCCACCATACTCATCGCTGCGCGTTCCATCCAGGGCATCGGGGCAGCGTTTTTAGTGCCATGCTCCTTAGCGCTACTCAACCATGCCTGCCGCGACGATGCGGTGATGCGAGCTCGTGCGATTGGCCTTTGGACTGCGTGCGGTAGTGTTGCGCTAGCGGCGGGTCCGGTGCTCGGTGGGTTCATGCTAAACGCGTTAGGTTGGAAAAGCATCTTCTTCGTCAATCTACCACTCGGGGTCATAGGTATCTGGCTCACCTTGCGCTTCGTCGAGGAGTCAGCTACCCGCCATGGTGGTAGGTTCGATCCAATAGGGCAGATTCTCGCCATTGTTACGCTATCGAGCCTGACTGCGGCAATGATCGAAAGCAGTTCGGCTGGATGGTCCTCACCTCTCGTGCTTCTCGGTTTCGGGGTCGCGGTGGTCTGCGGGAGTGCGTTCGTTCTGGTTGAAGCGCACGTTCCGACGCCCATGTTACCGCTAAACTTCTTTCGAAACTCAACATTTAGCGCGGCAACGCTTGTTGGCTTAGCGATCAATCTCACATTATACGGGGTGATCTTCCTACTCAGTCTCTATCTCCAACAGGTTCGCCACTTCTCGCCAATTGAATTTGGTATCGCGTTCCTGCCATTTCCGTTGGTACTGCTCGTGTCAAACCTTGTGGCTGGCTGGGTAGGCGGGAAGATCGGATCGCGGTTGCCGATGGTCGCGGGACTTCTCATCGCAGCGGTAGGGTACTGGCTTCTGCATGGACTCGATTCAGCAACACCCTACATCGCAATGCTACCGGGACTGCTCGTTATTCCCCTGGGCATCGGATTTGCGGTCCCGCCGATGACGACGGCGCTGCTTTCGACAGTTCCTCGACAGAGATCAGGGATCGCGTCGGGAGTGCTCAATACGGTGCGTCAGGCGGGAGGCGCGATCGGCGTTGCACTTTTCGGATCGTTCCTGGCTCAAGGCACCGGACACGGCATCCAGACAGCGTTTATTATCTCGATGGTGACAGTTGCCGTAGCTGCGGTCATTGCAGTTCTCTATGTGCGTCCTCCGAAGAAAATCCTATCCAATAACTCCCATGAGCCACTTCCAGTGTCACGCAAGCTATAAAATATTATGAGTCATCCCTCGTAACTACTCAGGTGCCCTCTGCTTGCCGCCTGCGGCGGCGACTAAAAAAGGGATGTCGAGCAAAACGAGCGGGGT
>DAOTTL010000477.1:0-10611 GCA_034438135.1 Ktedonobacteraceae bacterium
ATAGTAGTGCTCATCAGTGGAGCGAAAACTGTTGATTAGCACGCGATGGTAGTTCTGTCCCTCTGCATGAATATATTCATGATCATTCAGTGCCATGGCCACATGAGTGATTTCCTGCTCACCAAAAAAGATGAGATCCCCAGCCTGCGTATTTGGGCGTTCAACGGAGTGGTAGAGAAAGCCATCTTGTTGATCTGCATCTCTGGGAATAAAATACCCGCCCATGCGGTAACAGAGTTGTACAAAGCCGCTACAATCGATGCCCTCATAGCTCGTTCCTCCCCACAAATAGGGCACTCCTAGAAACTTACGTGCATACGCTGTCACAGTCTCGACAGGTACACGTGGATAGGGTGCTTTCTGCTCTCGTATCTCAATGGCAGTACGTTCCAGCCACGCTGTACGTTCTCCTGGGAGCGCCACCTGGACACGCAGGCGCTGTGTCATATCGAGCAGGGGTAGACGGGTGGAGAGATAGGCCAGGCCAGAACTCTCAGGACCTTCAGCCGACGTGTAGAGAGGAGTAGAAGGAAGTCCAATGATGGCCAGCATAGCCAGTGGTGTGCGACACTGCTCACCAACTTTGCAAAAACCCGGCTCAATAGGTAGTGCGAGATCATTGACCCGCATCCAACCCATGTAATCTACCAGTTTTACAGAGATCCATTCATTCTGTGTCTCACCGCCATAGACAGGCATATTTAAGAGGGCCTGGGTGACTTGCTCAGACGAACTGGTTGGTTCGCGTCTCACCTCAGCCACACCCTTTGCAATCACAAAGTCGCTCATGGAGTCAGTCCTTTCGGGAAAGTGCTCATGATGTGGACGCGTGACAGCCAGAAAGAGGCGCAGATAGAAAAGAGTAGACTAGCGTCTCAATGCATTGCTTATGACAAATGCCAGGTTTGCAGGTCGTTCAGCCATTCGTCGCACAAGATAAGGATACCACTGAGATCCGTAGGGTACATAGATGCGCACATTATATCCCTGATCGACGAGCTTTGCCTGCAAATCTCTGCGAATGCCATAAAGCATCTGAAATTCAAACGCTTCCCGACTGATACCATTCTCGCGGGTAAATTTACAAGCAGCCTGAATAATGGCTTCATCATGAGTTGCCAGGGACGGATAGCTACCGTGTAACAGGAGCACCCTCATCAGGCGTATATAGTTAAGGTCAACATCGCTTTTTTGTGGAAAGGCCAGAGATCTCGGCTCTTTATAGGCCCCCTTTACCAGGCGTACGCGTACCCCTTGAGCAATCAACTGCTCAACATCTTTTTTACTGCGATACAGGCAGGACTGGATAACTGTCCCAACATGCTCAAAACGTTCATGCAGGCGCAACGTCAGGTTGACTGTGCGATCAGTGTAGGGTGAGCCTTCCATATCGATGCGTACAAAAAGAGGAAATTGTTGAGCGTGCTCCAGAATTTGCCTGACATATTTTTCACACAGATCTGCATCGACATCCAGTCCAATAGCTGTCAGCTTAATCGAAATATTTGCATCAGCTCCTGAAGCCTTAATGGAGTCCAGAATCTGGATGTACGCCTGGGCGGAGGCTTGAGCCTCCTGCTCATCGGAGACATTCTCTCCCAGATGATCCAGAGAGACATGCATGCCTTGCTGGTTCAGGGTGCGGAGAGTTTCGAGGGCATCATCGAAGGTTTCTCCAGCGACAAAGCGCCCGGACATATCACGTGCCAGGCGATTATTCATGACGAAGTTCCGTACTGACTCATTCTGGGCCATATACAACAATGTACTTTTGAGCATCATTGCCCCCTTGATGGTTCCGAATAAAAACAGCAGGTGAACAAAGAATATCTCTTCATAAAAATATCATACCACAAAGCGAGAGCTACGGTTGATATGGCGAGATAGGGCCAATGCGATCCCAGAGTCCCAGGCGTACGAGTTCATTGTAGGCCTCGAACCCAAATAAGCTTGGGTCCATATCACGTCCATGCCTCAGCACCAACCCTCGCAACATTTCAATCTGTTCCGCCTTACTGGCCGTATCGCGCTCAAAAGGGATATGTTGGGCCAGTTGCTCTATAGCCTGTCTGCGGTACCAGTGGTCCTGGGTCTCCGACATATTTCACCATTTTTGCTACAGACAAACAGTCTTCTTTTCTTGCTCTCTACTACTATTATAGGGCGTTTATGCTATAGGGCGTTTATGCACAAGGAAGGGGAAAAACAAAAGACAAGACTGCAAACAGTGCATAGCCTTGCCTTATGAAATGGCGCAGAATGGATACATGTCTGTATCCATTCATCCAACTTTATCGCTAGAAAGCGAGTGGTTGAATTGCAAAGACGCTCCTGATAGAGATTATCAGAAGTTCCTTGGAGAACGCTCGCTTAACTGCGAGCCACGCGAATTTTATCGTAGCAAGAACTGCAATAAACTGGCCGGTCGTTTTTCGGCAGGAACGGGACCTGCGTCTCAACGCCACATTCGGCACAGATTACAGTATGCATCTCGCGGGGAGCACGATCAGAACGGCCACTTGCACCACTATCGGCGCGGCGGCGGGCGCGGCAGCTAGGGCAGCGACCTGGCTGATTAACCAGGCCTTTTTGCTGGTAGAACTCTTGTTCACCGGCGGTGAAGACAAAATCGTCTCCACACTCTCGGCACTTGAGGGTTTTGTCAACGAAACTCAAACTACGGACCTCCTTGTGATATGATGGTATTCTTCCGGGTCCATATCCTTGCAGAGTCACCAACTGTATGTCACCTCTAGCAGCGCGGGACTAAATGTTCTGGACGAGCACTGTATACCAGACCGAGATCGGATACCGTTGGAAAGCATACACTATCGTTTAGCGAATTTCAAGAGTTTGGATCATATAATCATAGATACATCCTCATTTTTAATGAGATCTTTATACGCCTGGTGCGTTTTTTAGAGATATGAGTCGTCCCTGATTTTGCAAAATCAGGCAAAAATCGTTCGGCGGCTTGCAAAGCTGCTCCTCCCCCTTTTTTTAAGAAGAAGCGAGGCTAATTGGCGAAGCGCATGCGCTCCGCCAATTAGCCTCGCTTCTTTCTTTTTTCGGTGGGGTGTCTTGCAAAGCCGCTCCACCGAAAAAAAGAAAGAAGAAAAGGATGCGTTTATCAGCAGCGAAGCTGCTGATAAACGCATCCTTTTCTTCTGAAGATATGGCGGCGCAGCCGCCAGAAAAAGCCGTCAAAGATTGAATCTTGACGAGTGTGAGAAAATAAGGCGGGGCAAATCGCTCCTTTGCATAAAGAGAAAAAATCGAGGGAGGCGTCACTACATTCGTTCTTATTGACGCCTGCGCAGAAATTCTATGTCAGCATTTTCTTTCACAATTGAGGCCGAGTGTGCAGAGACGTGGGCGCGAGCGGGAGTGGTCTCAACCGTACATGGCGCGATTCCGACGCCGATCTTCATGCCCGTAGGCACTCAGGCTACGGTCAAAAGCGTTTCCTCGGAGGATTTGCAAAGTGCCGGGGCCGCCATTATCCTCTCCAACACCTATCATTTGATGCTACGCCCCGGTTCCCAGTTAATTGCCGACTTTGGAGGTCTGCACAATTTTATGCACTGGGACCATCCCATTCTGACCGATAGCGGAGGTTTTCAGGTTTTCAGTCTTGGACACTTGCGCAAACTCAGCGAGGAGGGTGCGACTTTTAAGTCACATCTGGATGGCTCTTCACATATGTTAACCCCTGAGAGTGTTATGCGCATCGAATATGAACTGGGCGCTGACATCGTGCTGCCATTGGACATCTGTGCACCCTATCCTTCCTCTACTTCAGCGGCTCTGGAGTCAATGGAGCGGACCCATCGTTGGGCCGAGCGCTCTCTAGTTGCTAAAGCTTTGTATAATCCAGAGCAGACCCTTTTCGGCATTGTCCAGGGGGCCTTTGACTCTGAACTTCGTCAACAGAGTGCCAATTTTATTGGCAATCTACCCTTTCCTGGCATCTCCATTGGCGGTCTCTCCGTGGGCGAACCCAAGGAACTTATGTGGGATATGTTGCGCTCGACTACCCCTGCTCTGCCTCGCAACAAGCCGCGCCACCTTCTGGGAGTTGGTTCACCTGAAGATCTGGTGATTGGAGTTGGTCTGGGAATGGATATGTTTGACTGTGTTCTACCGACGCGTGTAGCCCGTCATGGGGGACTTTTCACCGCTACAGGGCGTATCAATATTAAAAACGCACGCTATCGTAGCGTGCATGGTCCGATTGAGGAAGAGTGCGATTGCTTTGCCTGCCGAAATTATAGCACGGCCTATATCCACCATCTCGCCCGCACCGAGGAGCAACTATACTATCGCCTCGGCACCATTCACAATATTCGCTTTATGCTTCGTCTGGCTGCCGAACTGCGTGCTTCAATTATCGCTGGCACCTACCCGGCCTATCGCGACGCTTTTCTGGCTCGCTATGTGCCAGCCTCGGAGCAAACACGTATGGCTCAGCGCGATAAGTGGAAAGCTGCCCGCTTACCACAGGCGTAAATAAAAAGGAATCATCTATGCCAGTTCACTACCGTTTTCTCGACACTGGAACGCAGGATGCCGCCTTGAATATGGCCATTGACGAGTCCATCTTGCTCCACCATCTTCAGGGACGTGTGCCACCCACTTTACGCGTCTTCCGCTGGTCCCAAATCTCCATCACTCTGGGACGCTTTCAGGATGTCGAGCATGAAATTCTCAAAGAGCGCTGTGCCAGTGAGAGGATCGTGCTGGTTCGGCGGCCTACGGGTGGACGTGCCGTTTACCACCGAGACGAGTTTACCTATAGCTTTGTGAGCAGTCAGGCGTATGGTATTCCGGCTGGTGTTGTCGCTGCCTATGCCTACCTGGCTCGTGGACTGACGGCGGCCCTGGCGCGTCTGGGCGTACATGCTGAACTCAGCGAGGGGCGTGGCAGTAAGAATCCCTCCGCAGCCTGCTTTGCTTCCTCTACTCAGGCCGATCTTACCAGTGGCGGCTTCAAGCTCATTGGCAGTGCTCAGGTCTGGAAGGATGAGGCCGTTTTACAGCAGGGTTCACTGCCTCTGGATGATCGGTCAGAGGAATTCTATCGACTGTTGCTTTTTCCCGATGATTCTGTGAGGACCAAGGCCCTGGCTCGCTATCGTGAGCAGACGATCCCACTTCATACGTTTGCTCCTGAAGCGGACTGGGATGGGGTTTCTCAGGCCTTTCGGCTTGGTTTTAGTGACGCGCTTGACACTGATTTTCAGATGGAGGAACTGAGCGACTCAGAATGGAATATGGCCCATCAACTGGCAGAGGAGAAATATAAAAAACTTATCTGGCAGACCGAACGAGTAAAGCTTATGGGGAAATCAGGTCAGGTTTAGAGCAAAGAGTTTTCTTAGAGTATTACATAGCCCTGGGTGGACTCACGGGGTTTCTCAAAAGTCGCATTTCAGCCATTGCAAAACCCCTCCCCAGGAAAAACGAGGATGGGTGGGCGGGGAAAGAACGACTTTTGAGAAACCCTGATGGACTCAGGATTCTATTTGCCATTGAATTCAAGGATCTGTTATACTTGCACCAATAAAAACACTACGTCGTAATCATGAAAACAGCATCCCATTTTAGCAATCATCAAAAGGAGCGTTTTGTGAGTCTAACTATAGATATTGCACGGAGAGTTCTGGAGGCCAGCAAACAACGTGCTAACGAGCTGCGCAGTCCGGTGAGTATCGCGATTGTCGATGCTGGCGGCCATCTCGTGCTTTTTGAGCGTATGATGTCACCTTATGGTTGGGCGACAGGCAATATCAGCCTTGCGAAAGCTACCACCGCGGTCATGTTTAATCAATCCACCGACGCAGTTGCGCAGTGGGGAGGAGCGATCCCAGGCTTTGCATCCAGTATGGCGACAATGAGCCAGGGAAAGTTTGTTATGGCGGCTGGTGGCTGGCCAATCCGACTCAATGGAGCTACTATTGGTGGGATTGGAGTAAGCGGAGGAAACGCTCCAGGACGTGATGACGATATCGCACGAGCAGGCCTCGCGTTCTTAGAAATGCAAAGCAGGCCACTCGCACCTGTCTACCAGCCTCAACCCGCTCCTGCCTATGCTCAGCCCCGCCCCGCTTATAACAATTCACCCTCTGCTGCCCTTTCTACAGGCCCACAGGAAGCCGTCAATGTCCCTACACCAGTTCTCGATGGTCCTCAGGAAGCCATTAAGCAGGAAGAACCTTATGGTGATGTTCCAGTTAAGGATGAACAATATAATGAGAACGGAGGCCTCTCATGAATCAAGAATTCAGTTCTTCAACAAAAGGGACCTCAACAGGGAAAACTCATTCTAAACGCGTCCATCGTTCAAGTCGCAATCGTCCGGTTTTGGTGACAGCTTCTCAGAAAGAAGCAATGCTCGAAGAAGAGCATGGAGAAGAGGCCGATCAGCCAGTTCAGACCATGGTTGCAGAAGAAGCTTCCTCCGAACCTCAGGTAACTCCACGGCGTCTACCCAGGTTTTTTGCCAGTATCGGCAAATCTGAGAAAAACACCGTACAACCAGAGGCGGACCCCGTGGCGGCGCGTCTCGCTCGTGCTACACGTGGAAAAGTGCTGAACACAGACAATACCGCTGATCCAAAAGAGCAAAAGGTTGCTGGCACAACTAACTCTGTCGCTAAACCTGTTCGCCCTGTTTCACGCTCGGGCTTTAAGTCACGATATCTCTGGGGTATGGTACTCTACCTGCTGATCGCTGATGTGCTTGGCCTCTACGTTACAAACTTTATTCGTGCTCGGGGATGGGACGCCGCGATAAATATCGGACCCATTCCACTTATGCGTTCTACATTGATCTTCCTGGTGCTACTGATCGTTATTCTGCTTGTGATGGCTCGTTTAGATCTCATTCCTCGCAGCCTTGGAGCAATGAGAAATACACCGCCAGCTTCTCCCACGAGGTCGAGCAGAAGCTCATCATCTGAACCCACCTTTGAGAGTAAGACACCTCAGGCTACTATTAAGCAGGGGGTAAAGGGTTCTCACGATGATCTCTATCAGGAATATCGGGAGAATCAACGCTACTTCCAGAAGCGCGACCGCAAGCGCTAAGAGAAAAATGATCTCTTCTCGACGCCTCAAGGGACAATATGGTATACTTTCGATGTCCAGCATCTGGATAATTTGTCTAATATCTCAAGCTATCATAACTGTTTCAAGGTAAAACCAGTGACGCATGTACAGGAAATAGGGTGGGTATGATCCAGTGCAGGACTGCTCACCTCAAAGATTTTTGTACTTCGTTACAATGGGTACGAGACGGGGCAATGGGTAAAGAAATTGAAGAGGGTATTCAATGCCAACACGGATTATTATTGCTGATGATGAAACCATTCAGCGCATGGACTTGAAAGATGTACTGAACAGGCAGGGCTATCTTGTCATCGGCGAAGCTGGTGATGGGGTGAGCGCGGTCAACCTGGCTCGTGAACTGCGGCCTGATCTGGTGATTATGGATATTCGTATGCCTGATATGGACGGCATAGCCGCAGCTGAGACACTCACACAGGAGAAAATCGCCCCCGTACTCCTTCTGACTGCCTTTGGCGACCAGCCGCTCGTGGAACGGGCTAAAGAGGCTGGAGTTGTTAACTATATTGTGAAACCGCTGCGCGAGAGCGAAGTCACACCCGCAATTGAGGTAGCACTCGCACGCTACGGTGAGTTTCGCGCCCTGGAAGAGAAAACGCGTACTTTGAGCGAGCAGTTAGAAACTCGCAAAGTGGTAGAGCGTGCCAAGGGTCTTCTAATGGAGAAGCAGGGCCTTTCCGAGCAGGAAGCGTTCCGCAAGATCCAGAAGGCTAGCATGAACAACCGCAAATCGATGCGCGAAGTGGCAGAGGCCATTCTTTTGACGAACGAAATGTAGAACGCGTAGGGAGGTGAGTGGTAGCGCAGTTGTCTACCTATGCCTGCGCTACCAGATGGCTCACCTGTAGAAAGATTTAGCAAGGATCGGCAAGTATGTCTCTAGCGATAAGTGCGGAGAAAAAGGTCACGATCGTTGGAATTCGTTTTCGTCCAGCTGGTCGTATCTATTACTTTGATCCTCAGGAAGCGACGTATACCACCGGCCAGTATGTGATTGTGGAAACGGTACGAGGTGTAGAGGCTGGTCGCGTAGTTATTGCCTCAAAGAATCTGGCAGAGAGCGAATTAAGCGATCCACTGAAGCCCGTCTTGCGCCTGGCTAGCGAAGACGAATTGCGCATGATGCTCTCATTTAAGAGCAAAGAGAAAGATGCTCTGGTTCAGTGCGCCTATCATGTCAAACAGCATAAGTTACCGATGAAATTGGTGGAGTCGGAGTATACTTTTGATGGGAGTCGTCTGACCTTTTATTTTACCGCCGATGAGCGGGTCGATTTCCGAGCATTGGTACGCGACCTCGCCGCAACCTTTCGCACTCGCATCGAACTGCGCCAGATCGGTGCGCGAGATCAGGCCAAGCTCCAAAGTGGGGTAGGACCCTGCGGCAAGACGCTCTGCTGTAGTTCCTGGATTAGCGATTTTGGAGTTGTCTCGATAAAAATGGCTAAGGAGCAGGAACTCCCACTGAATCCCTCAAAAATTTCTGGCGTTTGTGGTCGCTTGCTCTGTTGTCTTGCATATGAGAACGATAATTACATCCAGGCGAAGCAGCATATGCCCCATGTCGGAGCATATCTGACCACGCCCGATGGATCAGGTAAGGTTGTCTCCATCAATGTACCACGTCTCTCTGTAGAGATTATGCTGGAGAGCGGCGCAATTATCCAGGCTCCGATCGACCAGGAGCCATCTGCGAGCGGATGCGGTAGCTGTAGTGCGCAAGGGAGTTGTTGTAGCACTGGGAAGAAAGCGGAGAGTAGCGGCTGTGGTTCAACCGGCGGTTGTGGTTCAACCGGTGGTTGTGGCTCAGCCGGCGGTTGCAGTTGCTCTTCAAAGAAGACTGGCGGTGGTGGTTGTGGGGTCAAACGCAAAACAACTCCTCAAGTGGATAGAACCATCAGTTAGCCAAAGACAGGTATGGTCCACGAAATGTCCGTGGATCGGAGAGGAGTCTATATGTCACCAGAAGATGATGAAAATTATCCAGTCTGGAGCGATGCCAGCAGCACTACGAATTGGCAAAGATCAGTTGATGTAGAAGAGCCATCTCTCGTGCCAGTTAGCGACATGGATGACATCGACCTGCTGGACTCTGAGGATGACTTGTCGAACTGGGCTTCTCCCCCGCTAGTCGGTCAGGAGACACCCGAGCCATTCTGGCGCAGATTTTCACCGATCCTTATACCTCTACCCTTTGCTATTCTCGTTTTTCTTTTTACGCTTCCCACTACCTTGCAGCGTTCCCCAAACCATGCTCCGCTGTTCATCGTAGCGTTAGTTCTGTGCTCCGTGGCGCTTCTCCAGGGCGTACTTCTCTATTTTGTTGGTGCTAACGATACCCTCTGGATGCTGTATGTCGCATGTGGGTATGCTCTTTTCATCGTTATCGGCATTTTCGTGGGTTTTGGCATGGGTGCAGCACTGATCACTCTGTTTCTACTGGTCTGTGCGGGGATTTTTCTGGCGCAACGGGGTATTCGTCCCACAACCGAGGGATATGTCGATATCATAGAGTCGTTTGGCAAATATACTCATACACTCTACCCGGGACTCAATTTCTTGATGCCCTGGGAGAAGGTTGCACGGCGCTTAAGCACACGCGAAACTACCTGGACTTGCTCCCCACAGCGCGTGCCAACCTCACGGGACCAGGATGTACAGTTGATCGCGACAATCTCGTATCAGCTATTGCCCGAAGATGCTTATCTCGCTGTGGTGACTACCCAAAACTGGGAGCAAAACTTGCAGTTGCTCTTTGTAGGAACCATCCAGAGCGTTGTTAATGAACTGACGCCGAGCGATTTTATTAGCTGGTCGCAAAGTATCTATACACGAGCCGCCAACGATTCCAGTAGCTTTAATCCCGCCGCTGTTACTCGCTGGGATCGCATTAACAGTACGCTGAGAAGGCGTATGGAGGACCAGACGGCAACCTGGGGCGTAAAGGTGAACTGGGTGCGCATTCAGGATATCACTATCTTGCCGCATACTCCCGATCATATTCACTCCTCGAAGGCCGAAGAGAACTTTCCAGTAACTCTACCCAAAGCTCCTGTTCCTGCCGCTCCCAGGCCAATACTTTCTGACGCCCCTACGACAGTTATGGATCTTTCCCAACTGTCTGGCCCGGTCATAGAAAAGTCTGTCGTTGAACCTGTGAGAGTTTCTACTTCTCCTCCCTCGCCAACGGAAAAGACTGTTGAAAAAGCGATGGCTGGAAAGCCTATCAATATAGAGACTCTGGTGGAAGCATATAATGCAGTACGTCAGAACTCTATCACCGACCCGACTACTATCCTTGGTATCGCCCGACGCTTTGATGATCTGGCGAATGATCCAATTAACAGCAAAAAAATTGACTTTGATGCTGCCCGTGCTGCTAGCACGTTACGCTCACGTGTGCAAAAGCTTCAGAGCCTTACCGCCACCCAGAGTTCAAGCAGACCCTCTGATCTATAAAAAGGAGAAAGGGATGAGGTTGCC
>DAOTTL010000478.1:0-29907 GCA_034438135.1 Ktedonobacteraceae bacterium
TTTGCTGACGGAACCATCCACGTGCGCAATATCACCGACTACCTTCCGACTGATACCAGTCTTACTATTCACGGAACCGGCGACGCTTTCCCTTTTCTCAATATGCCCCTCACGACTGTCTTTACGCTCTCACAAAATCAGCAGATCGACATATTGCTCACAGCAACTGTGCCCACCGGCTGGACATTTGTGCAAGCCTTTCCAGCATTACAGAGATCTGTTTTTAACCTGCTGACCTTTGCACCCTCCCCAACCCTGGCTCTCTCTTCGTCTCCTCCTCCGCCAGCTACTACCTCTGATCAGGCTACCATTTCCTCTACTACTGCTACCGGTTCTGCTCAGAACACCGCTCCAACTCAACAGAATACCAGTTCTGCTCAGAGTACAAACGCGTCTTCTCAAGATGAAAATTCAGCGCCGCAAACAACACAGTCTGACGAGACACTTCCATCAGCTATAACCTTCAACGGCGAATTAAGTTCTCAATCTCCATTGGCCGCTTTCAGCTTTTTACTTGGCGATAGCACCCCAACCGTGAGTGGCGAGGTGAAGCTGATTGAAGATATTCCCGATATTTTCCTGCTTGGCCTGGTCGATAACTCCATTAAGCTGGATTTCCTTGAAATCGCTAACATTACCTATGGACTCTATTCTGACCCAACCTATAACACCGCTTATGGTCTCTGGCAAGCAGATGCCTATATAGCATTCACAGCCGAGATACTTTTCCATGCCCAGAATCAGGACTATACGATCTCCCTTTCCACCGAGGTGTACGATCTGTCCAGAAGCATCCTGTTTGTTGCCGATATTACAGATGGCATCGATGCCGCTCTAAATGAGCTTTCCTCTCTTGCCAATGGCCTGCAATTGGGACTACCCGAAGGTTGGTTGGATATAAAGAATCATATCTCGCTGACAGAGTTGTTCATTTCGATCAATCCGACCAGTGCGCAAAAAGTCAACTATCTCGCGATGACGCTGGAAACCGTCGAAGAGTGGACTCTTGTCCCTGACATGCTAGAACTTCAGGCTATCGATGTCAGTTTCCGCGTCGATTCTCCCTTTAGCGATCCACAGGTGAGCGGGTCTGTTTCGGGCTTAATCGGCATTGGAGAGACGGGCACGCTGGAATTGACCGCTTTCTTTGGCGAGTTTGCCTTTGGAGGTGAGCTACGCGAGGGCGATCCGCTGAGTCTCAGCGAGGTCATTGAGCACTTCCTGGATGTGCAGGACGACGATTTGCCAGATATTAACCTGGATGCATTCTCATTTTATGTGCAACCTTCCACCGAGACCTACTCCGGCACAATTGAGTTGGATGGAAACTGGACAATCCCGATCGGCGAGACGCAGGCACTCGTACTTGAGGGTGTGAGCATTCAACTGGATCACCCAGGACAGGGACAGCCCACCACCTTCGATGCCCAGGGCTGGTTCTCGGTCGCCGATGTAACGGTAACCATCCAGGCACGCTACGGCGGAGCAAGCGAGGGCTGGACCTTCCAGGGCGAGACTGGTCCAGACCAGGCTATTCCCATTGGCTCACTTATCGCTGATATCGCAGAGGGCTTTGGCGCAGTTGCCCTGCCATCCTCCATCGCCGACCTGACAATTGAGAATCTGGCAATTACCTTTAATACGTTCACCAGGCATTTCACTTTTGCTGGAGAGGCTTCAACGCTGATTGGCACTACTACAGTGTCTCTGAGCATCACCCTCGATCTCATGCCAGGTGCTCAGGGATATATAAAGAAGTTCGGCGGCACTGTAATGGTCGGTTCACGGATGTTTACCCTCTTCTTTAGCGAAGATCCGACAGCTACCCTTTTCCTCGCTGAGTACGCGAATCCGGGCGGGGACAAAATCAAGATAAAAGAAGACCTGGTCACTCATCTCTCCGCCGATATCGCACAATATATACCAGCCGCACTGGAGATCGACTTTAAGGATGTGCTCCTCGTCTTTGATAAAGGCTCAGCGGGAACACAGCCAACCTTTCTTTTTGGGGTGGATCTTGGCGCAACCATCCCCTCTCTCTCCAATCTACCTCTGGTTGGTCAAGAATTATCTGCTGAGCAAAATATTAAGGTAGACAATCTACGGGTGCTCTTTACCTCACAGGCACTCTCGGCAAATCTGGTCGCAAACATTAACGGTCTGCTCATGAGCGAGATTGCACCACTGCCCGCCATTGGACTGAGCGAGGGACTGACGCTTTCTGCGGCCATTACCTTTGGAAGTACGCCGCAGATCCTGACGGTGCCGATTGCGGGAGTAGGAACGCCCCCTCCGACAGTTCCACCCGCTCCAGGCACTACTTCGACCAATAATGCGACCTGGTTTTCACTGCAAAAATCCTTTGGCCCACTCCATTTCAATCGCGTGGGCGTGCAATATCAGGATGCCGCAGTCTGGTTCCTGCTGGACGCGGCACTCGCGCTGGCAGGTCTCACACTTTCGCTCGACGGACTCGCAGTCGGCTCACCGCTCACACCGTTCGCGCCGGAATTTCAACTGCGGGGATTGGGTCTCGACTATCAGAGCGGCCCGATTGAGATCAGCGGAGCCTTCCTGCACACAAAGCAAACACTTCCCAACGGAACAAAGTACGACGAATACGATGGTGCGGCCCTGATCAAGACCGAGGAATTGACTATCTCAGCGCTGGGATCTTATGCCCTCCTGGGCGACAACCCTTCGATGTTCATTTACGCGGTCCTGGACTATCCGCTGGGCGGTCCCTCGTTCTTCTTTGTCACCGGACTGGCTGCCGGTTTTGGCTATAACCGTTCGCTGACAATTCCCGCTATTGACCAGATTGCCCAATTTCCCCTGGTTGCCGAAGCCGTCAGTGGCGCAACTCCTCCCCAGAGCATCAGCGATATCGGCAACGAACTGGCAAAGCTTGAACAATATATTCACCCAGAGATAGGAGAAACCTTCTTCGCCGTCGGTATCCGCTTTACGTCCTTTAAGATTATCGATTCATTTGTACTGGTGACAGTGGCCTTTGGCAATGAACTTGAGGTCAACGTCCTGGGCTTATCGACGCTGATCTTGCCAACGCCGATACCTGATGAACCGCCAGTCACCCCGCTGGCAGTCGTGCAGATGGCGGTGAAGGCCAGCTACCTGCCGGCCCAGGGTTTTCTGGGTGTAAGTGCACAACTGACCTCTGCTTCTTATATCTTATCCAATAACTGTCATCTGACCGGCGGCTTCGCCTTCTACTCGTGGTTCGCGGGCGAACATAACGGCGATTTTGTGCAAACTCTTGGCGGCTACCATCCCAGCTTTGTCGTACCTGCCCACTATCCTACTGTACCAAGACTGGGCTATAACTGGCAGGTCGATAGCCAGCTCAGTATTAAGGGTCAGGCCTACTGCGCCCTGACGGCCTCAGCACTCATGGCTGGCATGCAGATACAGGCGAATTGGGATAGCGGGAATCTGCGAGCGTGGTTTAGCGCCTCGTTCGACTTCCTGCTTTCCTGGAAGCCCTTCCACTACGATATCTCAGTCAGTGTGAACCTGGGGGCATCCTACACATTCTGGTTCTTCGGCACACAGACTATCTCGTTCGATGTCGGCGCGGACCTGCATATCTGGGGACCTGAGTTTTCTGGAACTGCCCATATCAATCTCTCAATTATTTCTTTTGATGTCTCCTTTGGAGCCAATTCGGCACACTCGCCCACACCTATCGACTGGATGACCTTTAAAAAGTCCTTCCTGCCAACCGATACGGCGGTGGCCGGGATCTCGGTCAAAGCGGGTCTCCTGAATAAGATCAGCCAGGATGATGCGGACCTCGGCGTGCTCGATCCCAAAACGTTTTCCCTGGTCACAAACTCGGTTGTGCCCTCGACCAACTCGCGTATCGCCACGGGTCAGAACATCACCTTAGCCTCCACCAACGGCAAGAACATTCAGCCCTACACCGCTAGCGGCCAGCTTGCACAAACACTCTCAGGAGCATCCACACAGACTTTTGGTCAGGTAGCCATTGGTCCGATGGGTGTCCAGATTGGCGAACTGGTTTCCACGCAGACAATTACGATTACACACAATGGTGCCCACGTAGAAGATCAGTTTGTCTATACACCCGTTTTGAAAAGCGTACCGGTAGGTATGTGGGGACATTCGCTACAGCCGGAACTCAATGGTCCACGCTTTGTAGACAATGCGTTCGCGGGCTTTGAAATCACACCAGCGGCCCCCTCGGTTCCTGGCGAAACCGCGACGATAGATCGCCAGGCGCTACTCTATGAGCCAGAAACGCTTCCTGCTGCCTATGCCTGGGCGAGCACCCTCCCGGTGTTTGAGGCTGAACAGCTTGACGATATCAGTGGCAGACAAAAACTGAGCGCGACCCTTGCCGCGCCAGCGGTTATAACCGCCAGACAGCAGGTGCTTGCGGCCCTGGGGATCGATGGCAGAAGCATCGACCTCAATGCAACGCTGGCCAGTACTCTGGCCAATGAATATGTAAGCGCACCCCAGATTGAAAAGGTCTGAACCGGCAGGCCGGTTCGCAGATAGTCAGAGAAGGATAGAAAAGCATGAGTACAAACGATGACCCCACAGCCGGACCGATCCAGTTCGTCCAGTCCCACGCTCCAGGGATGGCCATGGGAGAGTATGTCATCACGCTCACGCAAGATGTGACAATTAAAGGGGAGCGTCCCCAAGAGGTTCCGTTTAGCACGCAGAAACGCTTTGTGATCTCTGGCCAGCGTTTTCTTTTAGCGCCAGCCGACATACAGGCAGTCTTTCCACCTGATGGCAGTCAGGGCGAGCATTCGCGTGTGCTCTCGCAGGTGCTACTTGACCGCAGTACGCTGCCCTGGGAACGTCAGGCTGACGCGAACAGACTGGATGTGCCCTGGCTGGCCCTGGTTCTTTTCCAGGATCAAGAGAAACCCACACCCACGGTTGTAAAGGTCAGTGATCTGCAAAATTCCACCGGATTCGCGGCTAAATTTCCCGCACTCCAACTGGAGAGCGGCCAGAAAGAGAGCGACTCAGTCACGGTCATCGATGTGCGGAAACGCGTCCTGCAAGCAATCCTGCCCACCAGCGACGAACTGGCTCTGCTGGCGCATGTGCGCGTAGGCATTGATACCGCCGGTAATCCACAAGAGCAGGGCGTGATCATTGGCAATCGCCTCCCGACCATCAATGGTACCAGTACCGTACATCTGGTCTCGGTCGAGGATCGCTACGCCAATGGGAGTTTTCAATACCAGAACGCAGGTGATGAAGATCTGATCCGTCTGGTGAGTCTCAAAAGCTGGAGCTTCAGTTGTATCGATGAGAAACAAAACTTCAAGGGTCTGTTAACGCACCTGGATCGCAAAAATAGCTCGCTGAGATTGCCCCAAAATGCGAATCCCGAGGTGGAGAAATATCTCTCTATGGGAGCTGTATTGCTACCCCACACCTTTCGAAGCGCGGGTAAGACCTTTTCCTGGTATCACGGACCCCTGGTTCCCGCGGAAAACAAGACTCCAATATCGCTCCCTGTTCCAGCGGCTGATGCCCTGATGCGCTACAATCCAGCCCTTGGACTGTTCGATATATCCTACGCGGCTGCCTGGGAACTGGGACGGCTTCTGGCGATACAGAGCAAGCAGTTCTCTACCAATCTCTATCTCTGGAAACGTACGCACGCGCAACAATTACGTCAGGCGGAACAGCAGTTGCTCTATGCCTCTTTACCTATCCAGGGTCAGAGCGTCGATGCCAGCGAGCAATTCACCGCCATAAGTACATGGTTTGCCAGTCTGGGACTTTTGCAGGGGGTGCCTTTTAACTATCTGGTGCCTGATGAGCACATGTTACCCAAAGAGTCCATTCGTTTCTTCTGGGTGGATAGCGCCTGGGTCAATTGTCTGCTGGATGGTGCCTTTGGCGTTGGCCGCGTCACAAGCGGCGACCATACTCGGGATCAGAACCATATAACGGCCAATACCAGTCCAGCGGTCAATCCCTACGACCAGATCACGGGATTTTTGCTGCGCTCGGACCTCGTCGCTGGCTGGCCAGGACTTCTGATCAGCGGGTACGATAGCAACGGGAAAACGCTTTCACTGTTGCGCAAAGAATATCTGTCACCCAACGTCCTGATCTGTCTATTCGATGGGTCAATGGCACGTGTCTCGTTTTCGCAGCAACCCGAAACGGTGCATTTTGGACTGGACGAAGACGATCGTACGCCGCCCTCGCTCTGTAAATTGCTGCGCGATAGCCACGGCTATGAGCAACAAACATTGCTAGTCACCCCCATTCCCTGGCAACAACAGGCTCAGAGAGTCCTCGATATCGCCACTCTGGCCAGAACGATCCAGCAAAAAACTGGCACAACGTCATTCACCTCGGCGCAATTTGCCCTCCAGATGATCGAAGGCGCTGAAGAGGTTGTTTTTCAAAGCTCGGCAACATAACACATCAGGTATTTTCAAGGATACGGGCAAAGGTCTGCATATAGCTTGAGTCAGCGCACTGCTGACGGAGCATCCAGTACTCCGCTCCCCAGAAGAGATAGGCATACAGAGTATCCTCTGAACCCGACCAGCGCATACAGGCATTATAATTGGTGATAAGCTGTTCCGGTAAACAACTATACATCCCTTGCCCATCAGGATTGGGCGGAATTGTCACTGTCTCCCATGGCTCTGCCTGTCCCTCGGCAACCACCAGCTTTTGTCCGCGAGCACGAGCCTGGACGAACAATCGCGCCTGGCTGCGTTGCAGCCAGGAACTTTGACTCCCATCCAGATAGAGGGTTCTTGTTCCCAGGGACATCAGAGCGTGACGCGGATAGTAGTCAATGCCAACGATATCAGCCAGACGTTGCGCAGCGGCCAGCGAATCACCCTGGTCACGCGTCTGCCACCATTGGGAAAACCGTACCAGCAGAGAGGTTGGCAAAAAGCCATTCAACATAACCGGTCTGGTCGAATCCGCTTTTCTGAGTGACTCCAGCTCTTTTTCGACAAAAGACACATCTAACCGCCAGCTATGTTCCACGCCAAGTGGATCTACAGCGTCATGTTCTAACTGCCACGCAACAATGCTTTGACGATCTTTATAGCACTCTACGAGACGTGTAACAAAGTCAATTGCAGCAGTTAGCAGCAGTGGATAAACCGATGGTTTGATGAGAGTATGCTCCGGGAAAGGCCGTCCCAGATGATGTGCCGGTACAAAAAACTCAGGGTAGCTAAAGGTCTTTAATGGACCAACACATAAAATGATCTGCTTTCCAGCCTGTTCAGCGGCATCGATCTGCCAATCAAGCTCGTCAGTCTCAAATGCTCCAGGCTCAGGTTCTATGCGATTCCAGTAGGCCCCAAGACGAATGAGCTGAAATGGATAAGTGAGCAATGTTTGCAGGGTCGCTCGTGCATCTAATCCCAGTCTAGCCACCTGTGGCGAGCGAAAGCTAATCCCCAGTTGAGTCGAATGGCGAGGTTCGATTGGTAGATACTGCCAGGCATCTGTCAAAGAACGCACGGCTCGCTTTAGTCGAATCTCTGAGACAAACGGGACTAACCGGAAACGACCAGTTCTCATATCAGGAGCCAGGGGACGCGAGGTTCCCTGTGAAGCTCCGCCTTTCTCTCGCATGTCTACCTTACCTTAGCAAAATAGTCAACCTTAGCAAAATAGTCAAAAAGCACATAAGGGAGAGGCATCATCGCTTCCACCTGCGTTCTCTTAAAATACCCATGGAATGAAGCGCTTTGTATGGTGCATATATTCAATATATGGCTGACCTATGGTCTGGATAAGCGCATCTTCTTCAATGCTTACCCGATAAAGATGGCCAGCGAACACGCACAGGAGTAGAACAACCAGGCTGACCCAATTGCTCAGCACGAGACCCACACCTAGCATCGTCAAAAATGTGCCACTGTAGGCAGGATGGCGAATATAGTGATACGGACCATCCTGCACGACTTGCTGGTCGGTCGAGACCGCTATATCGCGGGTAAAGTAGCGTCCCAGCATCCGAATGGCGTACCAGCGCAAAGCGACCCCAAGAAGGATGAAGCTTATCCCAATGACAAAGAAAATTGTACGCTGCCAGAGTAGGGCCGCCGCTGGAAACAGCCAGGCGAGCAGGAAACTCAAGACAACTCCAGACCAGAGGAGTCCGACCAGGAGAACCATCGAGCCACGATCCTGAACCGCCGCTTCTTTTCTGGATCCCTTCGCGGTTTGCTTGAATGTCCCTATCCATTCTGGCACATTCCAGATCAGACAGGCAGCCAGAAATATTCCGGCTGCCAGTGGGTTAGTGTAAACCAACGGGAGCAAAGATCATCTCCTCTATAAATCATCGCCGATGGACCAGTCTTTGGCCCAGCGCGGATCAATCTCATCGTCGATGCGCTGAAAACGAATGTCAGTCGAGAGCCTGGTTCTATACTGAGGATCTTTATTCAGCGTCGCAGCGTGGATCATATAGGGACTGTGTATCACCATGTCGCCAGCTTCGTAGTCAGCCACCAGCCAGCGACTGTCGAAGCGCTTAGCCATATCTACAAGGTCAGTGCTAACCCAGCCATTCGCACGCATATTGCGGTTATAAGCGCTGATGCGTTCCTCAAGAGGAAGATCAGCATTCTTCACGCGAAATTCCGCCTCCATCTGGCGTCCCACAGCATCTGAATGCTCCAGATAGATCACCCCACCCATCTCGACCGGGATATCACCCAGCGGGATCCAACTGGTACAAAGCCTGTCGGTCCCTGAACGCAAATAGATCAGATCGTAGTGACCGCCGGTACAATTATCCTCACCAGGAAAGTTGAAACGGAGCAGTTTGCGTTTATGCAGATAGGGTTGTCCCTGGAGAAACGCCTGATAGAAGGTCCAGAGAGAGGACATGTTGCAGAAATCTTGATATGCTTGCGAACCGATGACCTCAAAAAACGCTTGAGGTCCATGCGCAAAAATGGTTTCAAAGAAATAGTCGCGAAAAGCCAAAACGACGTCCTTCTCGAAGAACCCTTTCAGCCAGAGATAGCCCTGCCGACGATACGTCTCTTGCAATTGCTCGATCGGGAGACTCGCGGCGCTCGGTTCAAGCCAACCCAACCTCTCTGCGGTCATTTTTAATACATGACCATTGCTGACCAATGGTTCACTGATAGCTCTCATAGTAACATGTTCCTTTCAACATACATCATAGAGATCTTTATGAAGGTTGTCAGCCCGGTAGAAATGTCTTAGTCAGATTATAGGGCAATAGTTCGAAGATTCTCTCTTCCCTCTTGACTTTACCTTCGTTTTGGTTTACAGTATAAACAATAGTAAATACTATTAACTTTTAACTATAGATGTTTAGTCAGGAGAGGTGTATGAGAAGCCGCCGTGAGCAGGTACGCCACACGACCAGAGAGGAAATCAAACGCATTGCACGAGAGCAAATGGCTGCCAGGGGCAGTGCTTCCATCTCGCTACATGCCATTGCGCGAGCCATGGGCATGACCACACCCGCGCTCTATCGCTACTTTTCTACCAGTTCTGATCTGATTACCGCTCTGGTCGTGGATGCCTATCTTGCTCTAGCGCAGGCGCAGGAGACGGCCCGCGATAGTTTGCCGGAGAATGAGCCAATTGCACGCTTGCTCGCCATCATTGACGCCTATCGTACCTGGGCGTTGACACATACCGCAGAGTTTGCGTTGATTTATGGAACACCCATTCCCGACTACCATGCACCCGTAGAAATCACTATGCCAGCGGCTCAACGCGGTTTGCGCGTCCTTCTTGAAACTGTCCAGGCAGTTTTTGAGACCCAGAGAGCACACATCCCAGATCTCGATCTTCTCGCAGTGCCAGACCTCGATCAACGCTTGACACAAGCTGCACAGGCACTCATGCCCAACCTTGATGCCAGGGTACTCTATCTTGCGCTGGTGGGATGGAGTGCGGCTCAGGGACTGGTAAGTATGGAACTGTTCCATCATATCGAGCCGATCATTGGCGATGCGGCTGATCTCTATCATCATGAAATGCGTTTCTGGTTGAAGCGACTGGGAGTGTTATTGCCATGAGCACCGGGTAGACATATCGATGGCTCTGTCACACTTGATACACCTGAATCCTCATTGTCCCATTTAACAATATTATTTAGAAAATACATGTTTTATACGCTGAAACAGAAGGTAGAATTGCCTTCTCAGAGTTACTCATATCCTCATTTCTAGTAAAGGAGACAAGATCATGTCCGGTCAAAATTTATCCGTAGTTATTGGTGCAGGGGGTGGAGCTGGTAGCGCCGTTGTCCGATTGTTAGCTGCCCAGGGTAAGCATGTGCGAGCGGTAGGTCGTCACTCTCTCGACTGGCTGCCCGAGGGAGTAGAATTCGTTGCTGGCGATATCACCAATACCGCCCAGGCGATAGAGAGTTGTCAGGGAGCCTCGGTCATCTATCTCTGCGCCAATGTCCCATATCATCAATGGGCGCAGGGCTTCCCACCAGTGATCAGTGGCACACTCGCTGGAGCACAGGCTGCGGGAGCCAGGTTGATTTTCTGTGACAATCTCTATATGTATGCACCAACTACCGAGCCGATTAGCGAACAAACGCCGATTGGACCAATTACCCGCAAGGGCAAGTTGCGTGTGCAACTGGCAGAGATGCTCCTGAGTGCCCATGAGCGTGGAGAAGTACGCGTTGCCATTGCTCGCACCTCGGACTTTTACGGACCGCGAGCTAACTCGGCAGAGGGAGAGCGCTTTAGCACCGCGCTGCTGGCAGGAAAAGCGCTGCAATGGTTAGGAAACCCCGACGTTCCTCACGCATTAACCTATACCGATGATTTTGCCCAGGGATTGGTGACGCTAGGCGAACATGACGAGGCGTTGGGACAGGTGTGGCACATCCCACCAGGAGAGCCGATTACAGGACGACAATTTATCACGATGGCCTGCGAGGAAGCTGACCGTCCCGTCAAAATCATGCGTATAACGCGCCAGATGTTATGGGTAGCAGGGCTGACATCGCCCGATATTCGCGAAACTGCCGAAATGTATTACCAGTTCGACCGCCCCTTCATCGTAGATGCAAGTAAATTTCGAGCGGCATTCGGCGGCACCTCGACACCCTATCGAGAAGCCCTCCGCCAGACCATTGCCTGGTATCGACAAACAAAGGCACTCTCTGTTTGACAAAAAGAAAGAAGGCTACCCTTTCTTTCGTCTAAGTAAGACAAATACAATCTGGAAATGAGATCAAAGATCTCACAAAATGAATGAGGAGGTATCATGGCACAAACCACTATCCATATCCAAACCGTTCAGAATGCCGGAGTAGCCTTGGGATGGTCCGGGCATCGCACACTTACTATTGACCGCGAGACACAGGCAGGAGGGATGGGATTGGGTTTCAGTGGCGGCGAGTTACTCTTGCTGGCCATTGGCGGTTGCTATTGCAACGATATATTCCGCGAGGCGGACAAGCGCGGAATGGTGATTAAAAGCGTGCAGGTGAATGTAGAAGCTGACTGGGGTGGCGAACCCGTTCGCGCACAACGCGTCACCCTCACTCCTTGCATTGAAGCTGAAGCAAATGAAGCTGAGATTCTTGACTTGATTGCCTTCACTGATAGTATAGCAGAGATCCCTAACTCATTGAGGCTGGGGACGCCTGTGACATTGAGAGAACCTCAGGCCATAACGGTAGACAAATGAACAAACGCTCTTTCTGGCGGCTGCGCCGTCAGATTTTAAGGGAGAAATGGTTGAGTTTGCAAGCAGCTTTACTGCTTGCAAACTCAACCATTTCTCCCTTTTCTCGGGGGAGGAGCGGCTTCGCTAGCAGCAGAAAAATCAGGAACAAACTCACATCTTTTTCTTTGCAGACGACTATAAGTTACTGCACAATTATGATACTATCTATCCGCAAAATTATGGGAGTGATGACAATGCCCTTTGGGCTTCTACAATATTCATATAACAGTACTCATAAAGAGGATAAGTCCAGATAAGCGAATATCAGCGTTACGAATTCATGACCTGCGATCGACCTTTGACAGGAGCAGAACTCGATGAGGTTAACGATCTTTCCAGTCATATTGAGGCATCTTCTTCCCATGTCCTCATCGAATACCACTGGGGTGACTTCAAGCACGACCCCATCAAAGTGCTTCGCGAGTTTTTTGATGGCTTCTTGTATTGGGCTAACTGGGATGCGCCCGAACTGGTATTCCGCTTTCCACACGGAATCTTGCCAAAAGAACTCCTCGATGACTACGATCTCGACGAGTTTCTCAGGTTCACTCAACATAAGGATTATGATATTCTCGATATCCACTTTAGTGAAATGGAATCACCTGATGAATGGGTAGACTATGAACTGGGGTCGCTCATCGGTATTCGCGATGAGCTGATGAACGGCGATCTGCGAGCACTCTATATTGTCTGGTTGGCCAATCGGAATATAATGGGAAGCGAGGACGAGGACGAGGAAAGCCGGGTGCCAATGGTTCCGTCCGCCTTTGGTATGCCGACAGAGGCACAGCAGGAATTGGCAGACTTGTTACAAGTACCGCAAGAACTCCTCGATGCAGCGGCTCAACATAGTAAAGCGGGCATGCCATCGACTACCGATGATATTGTCACCTGGGTCAAGTTGCTACCACCAGAGCGCAGTAACGATTATCTGATTCGTCTGGCACACAATGAGCCGGGTCTGAGCCGTCTGCTCGTCAAGGAATTGCGCGAACTGAACCAGGACAAAGCCAGCACGGCCCCCCAAACGGGTGAACGTGTCTCTTACGCTACACTCCTTGCTTTCGGCAAGGAAATGAAAGATCTCCTGGAACGCAAGATACGCGAGCAGCAGCAGGCGGCTTATCGGGATCGTCTACAAAATATTCACGACCACCAGGATACCTACTGGCAGCAGGCCGATAAGGCAGCGTCACGTGGTTCGAGCACGGGCTATGACGAAGCGGTGCGCTTATTGCTTGAGTTACGTGAAACCGCCAACCAATTCCAGGTGAAAGAGTTTCAAGAGCGTTTCCGTACCTGAGTTCAGCCTCACATGCGCCGTCCAGCCCTGATCAAGCGCTTGCAAGCCAGCAAATTTACGTTGCCGGACATGTAACCGTTAATGGGTCATACTAGAAATGCTACTTGACCGCCGTAAGTAGTCCGGCATCGGTCACAATCTCGATTGAGAGCGTTTTGTATCCCACCTCATCAAACAAAACAACGATCTTATCCTCTTCGTAGCGCATCACAAGACCCTGTCCCCAGGCGGTATGAGTGACAAGACTGCTGACAGGAAAAGGCATCAAACCGCTATCCTTAGCGGTTAATCCACTTTCGCAGACATCACAAAAACCACAGGGGACGTTCAGTTCCTCACCAAAATAGTTTAACAAGTACTTACGCCGACAGTCCGCAACTTCAGCATAACCCTGGACCATCGCGAGACGTGAGCGCACAACCTGACGCCGGTTCTCGTGAAAACGCACGGCCTGGTTGGCAATCTCGCTTAAATTAGATGGCTTCTTGCACGGTTTGACCTTGCCATCAAGTAAAATGTTGACAACTCCCAGTTCTTCCAGATAGCCCAACACCTGTGTCAGTCGGGTTTGTGAAATAGCTAGCTCTTCTTTGAGTGCCTTAGGATCACTAACTCCACCATGCTCATGTACCACACGAGCAACCATCTCTACCTCTTCAACCGCGACTTTCCCGCTATTGGTGAGAAAACTGCGCATGCCAAGATCTTTGGAGTTATAGAACAGAATGGCCTCCGCCCTCTCGCCATCCCGGCCAGCTCGTCCAATCTCCTGATAATAGGCATCGACCGAATCGCTGATCTCGTAATGATACACGAAACGAACATTGCCCTTGTTTACCCCCATACCAAAAGCAGTTGTAGCAACAATGACCTCAAGCTCATCTTTCATAAAAGCATCTTGAGCCTGGGTACGTTCTTTGGGTTTCATTCCTGCATGATAAGCCACTGCCTTTACGTTCTGTGTACTCAGATGTTCCGCCAACTCTTCCGCATGCTTGCGTGTACCTACATAGACAATGCCAGGTTTCTTTGCTTCTCCAATCCGTTCAGTCAATGCCCGCTTTTTCTCTGCATCGTCATGGAACTTCTCAACACCCAGCCAGATATTTGGCCGATCAAAGCCCTCTACGACTATACTCGGATTATGCATTCCCAGGCGCTCAACAATTTCGTTGCGTACAGGTAAGGACGCCGTGGCAGTCAGGGCCAGCACTCGTGGATGATCCAGGGCCTCAACAACCGCTCCCAGGCGTGCGTAGCTCGGACGGAAATCGTGGCCCCATTCGCTGACACAGTGCGCCTCATCCACAACAAAGAGCGATGGCCTGGCCTCGCGCACGCGCTGTAGCGTTTCCTTATTGTTAAACTGCTCAGGCGTTAAAAAGAGGAACTCAAGCTTTCTCTCCTTCAAATGGGCAAGTGTTTCTTCCCATTCTGTCGCTGATAGCGTTGAGTTGAGCAAAGCTACTTCACCCATGTGTTGATCTTCAATCGTCTCAACTTGATCTCTCTGAAGGGCGATCAAGGGCGAAATAATCACGGTAGGACCTGAAATCAAAAGGGAGGCCGCCTGATAGATAAAGGACTTGCCTGAACCCGTTGGCATCACCGCCAGCGTATCATGACCACTCAGAAGGGCCTGAATAGCCGTTTCCTGGCCTGGACGTAACGAAGCATAATGCATCTTGTTACGCGTAAGGCGATGCAGTCGCCACTTATTGTTCCATCTCTTAAACATGCATCCTACTTTGTTCATATGTGCTGAAGAAATTCCAGCAAAACAATTTCATTGAGGTGGAGTTTCCACGCTGCTTCTTGATTCGCGCAGGCTAGACATTCTTGCAGATATACCAGAAGCGATCCACCTCTATCTGCATACACTCTGCATTTCCAGTACGTATCAGAATGATATCAAGTAGACGCACATAGCACATAGGTTCCTCATACTCATCATCTTCTTCCAGGGAGGGATCTAGCCCTCACAGGACTCTGTTGCCGAAGGCGATTCGTGGGCGAATGGCCCCGCCTCCATTCTTTTTTTATGAGTCATCCCTCATTTTGGCAAAATGAGCAAACACTCAGCCTGGCGGCTGCGCAGCCATTTCTCCCTTTTCTCGGGGGAGGGGCGGCTTTACAAGCCGCAGAAAAGTTTGATACCGTTGGCGAACTCCTTTTCCAAGCTCGCCTTGAAGGAGGGAGCGTGCTCGCTCTCTCCTCGGCAGAAGGGTTCGCCAACGGTATCAAAGTTTGGGATGACTCATAGTTTCTTTCTCTGGGGTGGGGTAGTTTCGATCAGCAAAAGGCTTTGGCGGCAGAGGGAGAAGCGAGAAAAAGCTTCTCCTGTGAAGGGGTCTGGCCACTGCTGAGCAGCGGTGGCCAGGCCCCTTTCCCAGGAGAAGAAGAGCGGAGTGCAGGAGCGCGGCGCTCCTGCACTCCGCTCTTCTTCTTACTCTCAGGGTGAGTGGGCAAGGAGAAAACTACTTTTGCGAAACCCTGACAGGGTTTCTTATACAACTACAAATCTCAGCAAAACTATGATATGATCAAGCTGCAAAACCACCGGAATAATCATAAAACGTTGGTCCACACCCGAAGAAGAAGCAAACTGCAAAACGGTTTTCTGCATAGATACATGATCCGTGCTCCTCTATCTGTAAAAATGCGATATGTGGCGAAACGTTCTGTGCAGTCAGAAAGAAAAAAGTGCGGCGAACGACACAGAAAGAGATTAGCTATGCCTTCTTTCGCATCATTGATCGGAAGTCTCACACAATCATTGATAGGGAGGCTCGTGCAAGAGAGTAGCTCGTCTGTATCTCACAGTATTATCCTTGTACTTGGACTGCTGGTCGCGATGGTCTTTCTGGCTATTATTGCTCCTCGACTACACATTCCCTATCCTATTTTGCTGGTGCTGGGCGGACTGATACTGGGGTTTATCCCAGGACTGCCACGTTTGACATTAGACCCAGACGTAGTGTTTCTGCTTTTTCTTCCGCCGTTGCTTTACTCATCCGCGTGGCTGACCTCATGGCGTGATTTTCGCGCCAATCTGCGTTCTATCTCGGTTCTGGCGCTCGGTTTTGTCCTCCTGACTACCGTTGCCGTGGCGATTGTGGCCCATGCACTGATTCCCGGTATCCCCTGGGCGGTTGCCTTTGTGCTCGGCGCAATTGTCTCACCAACCGATGCTGTGGCCGCAACCTCCATTGCCCAGCGCCTTGGCATTCCCCGCAGGATTGTGACCATCTTAGAGGGTGAGAGTCTGGTGAATGACGCAACTGGCCTGGTGGCCTATAAGTTTGCAGTGGCCGCGGTCGTTTCGGGAATCTTCTCCCTGGGAGATGCAGGCATACAATTTGTGGTACTGAGCGGCGGCGGAATTGCTTTTGGTCTGGTGGCGGGATGGAGTCTCAGTTACCTTCATCGCTGGCTAGAAAATCCGCCGCTGGAAATCACAATCACACTCATGACCCCGTTTGCCATCTATTTACTTTCCGAAGATCTGTTGCACATATCGGGGGTTCTGGCAACTGTAACCACTGGTCTTTATCTGACGTGGCGTGCCCCTACCTTTTTCTCTTCAGGGACCCGTCTTCAGGTATATGCTGTGTGGGAAACGCTCATTTTTCTGTTGAATGGACTCGTGTTCATTCTGATTGGTTTACAACTGCCTGGCATCCTTGATATCCTTAACAGTACCATCGCGCAACATTCGCCCATCCTTCTGATTATGTATGCCGTTGTGATCAGTCTCACGGTTATCCTGGTTCGTCTCATCTGGATGTTTCCAGCAACCTTGCTGCCGCACTGGCTTAGCCGCAGTTTACACAAACGTAATTTGTATCCTGGCTGGCGTCCTGTAGTGCTGATCGGCTGGACTGGCATGCGCGGTGCGGTGTCGCTGGCGGGTGCGCTGGCCTTACCTGAGATAACCGCAGGAGGATCTGCTTTCCCGGAGCGTGCGCTCGTTGTCTACCTGACCTTTGGGGTTATTCTCGCGACCCTGGTTGTCCAGGGACTGAGCCTGCCCCTGCTGATTCGAGGACTCGGTTTGCGAGATGACGGAGCAAGCGAACGGCAAGAAAAACAGGCGCGGCTGGCCGCGATAGAAGCGGCGATAGTTCGTCTGGACGAACTGGCTGCCGGTCAAGATGAGGTCTCGCAGAAGTTCAATCAGCATATACGTAAACACTATGAAGTGCGAAGCCGCAGCCTCACTAAACGCGACGAGGAAACAGATGACGAGCCGAGAGAGAATTATGCAAGTACCTATCAACAACTTCAACGAGAGGCACTTCAAGCCGAGCGCAGCGCAGTGATTGACTTGCGAAGTCGGGGAGAGATCAACGATGAGGTGCTTCGTCGCATCGAGCGAGAACTCGATCTGGAGGACCAGACTTTGGGAGAAAGCACGAATAGACTCTAAGACAAGACTATTTTGCTAAACGCATCTCACGTACTTCTTTTACAACGCTGTGTTGAAGTCATCAGGATGACTGCGCATCCACTAAGCTATATCACGACAAGGAGCACACCAGACGCGACCCTCACGCTCAAGCTCGTGAAGTTCTTCTAGTGTGGAACGCATTACCTCGAAGTATTCTTCTTTTTCCTCCACAAAAGGATGGAAGAGCAAGGATAAGTATCTGCGTTCCTGAATGCCTTTTTGCAATTCGGAGCGCAGCCTGGCTCTGAATTGAGAAGGGGATAATGGATCACTAGAATCGCCGAACCTCTCCCGCAGACTCCTAAAGCGTGGAAGATAGGCATACGCATCAACGATCGGCCATGTAAAAGGCAAAAAGACCAGGCCATCAGAGATAGCAGCCATAGAACCTGAGGGGGAACAATAGGTAAAGCCCAGAGTGCTCAGTAGTTTGACCGATGAGTCTGTCAGTACCCCACCAGGAGGACGGAAGCCATATGGAGCTATGGTCAATTCGCCCAGAGCACGCACTCCGCTTTCAAGAATTCGAACCTCCTCTGCATACGCAAGATGCTGCCACTCCTCGTGTCGCCACGCATGGTAACCGATCTCATGACCAGCATGCACAATATTTCTCAAGGCCAGCGGATAGAACTCGACATTGAGTCCTTCCACGAAAAATGTGGCGGAAAGAGACAGTTCGTCAAGCATCTTCAGGATGGCAGGAAGGACGCGTATCACAGAGAAATGCTGACCCAGAGGCACATCCTCTGACCCGGTACCACGCTCCAGTTCAACCGCTTCACCGAGGTTATCAAACGTCACACTTACAACAGCGGCGCAGCCATCAGGTCCCCAAAGATCAGGCACGGGCAGAGACTACTTGCATCATTGACTGTGCGATGGCTATTTCATCGTCATTGACCATATGATCCATACCTGGATACACGCGCTCAATGACCTGCGCTCCCATTTGTTTGAAAATTGCAGCGCTTTCTTGTACCCGACCCAGGGGTACAAACTCGTCAATGTCACTCGTGCCGAGAAAGAGAGGAGTTCCGTGAAAGGAGCCTGGATAGGACCACGAGGTTCCTGGAGGACCAATCAATCCTCCCGTAAAGATCACAATCGCTCCATAACGATCTGCATTTCTGACAGCATATTCTGCCGTCAAGCATGCCCCCTGTGAGAAGCCGAGGAGAACTATACGCTCTTTAGGAATGCCCTTCTCCATGACTGTATGAATGAGCGAATCATAGACTTCAAGCGCGGATGACAAGAATGGTTCATTTTTTTCCAGGGGTTCTGTAAATCTGTAGGGATACCAGGTATTATTTTTCGCCGCAGGAGCAAGGTAGGTAAAGTCAGCATTCCCGATGTAGGTGGAAAGTTCAAGGATACCCTCGGCGGTGCCCCCTCTTCCATGCATCATAATCGCTACTGCATGACTTTCTTCGAGTGGCCTGCCTCGCGTGGCGAGCGGCTGTCCTTCATGATAATGCATCATGATCTCAACTTTCTGATACATAGCAGAGGCAAACGTCTTCTTCTTTCAGAAGTGTCGCGGCAACAGGAGGAAGAGCAATGGTGACCCTTCCTTCTGTCTCTTTAGAGAGAGTTATGCCAGCCTTGCTGCTTAACGTGCAATGGTCGGAGCAGTGATAGGCTCCAAACCAGGAGTTCCCGTCTCATTGGCATACTAAAGATGATAGACAGGTTTTTCGCCATCGAGCAAAACGGTCTGTTTGACGAGCCGCAATCCGATGATTTTGGTATAAAAGTCAACATCCTCTTGTGCTGCGCCAACGCATGCCGTCAGATGATGTAAGCCACTGATCAAGTCCATAAAATTGCTCCTTCGCAATAAAGATACATAGACAGACGAGAATGCTATTTTATCTCTTACCGTCTGTAAGAAAAGATTCCTCTACGCCAGTCTAAAATTGGACAGTTCTCGTTCAACACCTATGTCGTTCGAAATAGAGAATGCCAGCCATTTTCTTGGAGATCAATGAACGTGCCGGGTATATCTGGCACTTGCCAGGTCGCTGGTGCGTCTGCCAGATTGTGCAATTCCCCTTGCACTCGGCTCTTCCAATGCCACAAGTATACCATACTGAGAAAAAGTACGTAACAGAAGTCGTGTTTAGCTCCACAGTTTCTCAAAAGCCTTTTTCTCCCCGCCCGCCCACCCTGAGAGAGAAGAAGAAGAGGGGTCTGGACACTGCTGAGGAGTGACTTTTGCGAAGCCCTGTGTCTAGATCTGCTTTACTGCTGACGATCAATGCGGTTGAAATAACTCACCCGGACATTTACGGATTCCCCTATAGCACACATACTCAAACCTCGATAACACACTTTACGCTGTTTTGTTGATGCAACGCCCTTTAAATTGTATGGATGAAACCAGGATGCGTCAGGTAACTTTGGGAATGGAGCAGATGCAAAAATGCAGGATGCACCTGGTTCATTCATCAGAGGAGAATGCAAAAAGAAGAAAAGAGCGAGCAACACACTTTCTGGCACGATTATTGCCGGGAGATAATTAAGGGCTGTAGAATGAATTGTGTGTCATAGTGTCTATGCTTGCTCTCAGAAGAAGAGCAGAAAAGGAGTCTTTCATGCACTTACGTTTGCAACAACAAGGAAGTTGTTCCCCTGATATTGCCGGGAATACGCAACGTCAATCACTACCTCTCTTTTTGAAAACCTGTCTATTGACTGTAGTAGCGCTCGTTTCTCTGCTGGCTCCAACACTGGTTGGTGCTAGCGGGACCGCTCCCAACGGTCCAGGATCGTCGTCCAATTGGACCCCATCTAACAACACGATTCTTGGAACCGCAGCGACAAGCGGAACAACCAGCAATGTCTGGTTTACAGGTTACAATGGCATTATTGGCGAGGTCTACTATCCCACTGCGGACACCCCTGACACAACCGATCTGCAATTTCTTGTTGGCGATAGCGGCCATAGTTGGGTTGATGAGGAAAAGGTAGACACAACCTCGACAGTCACTCTCTATAACGCCCATTCACTGGCCTGGACGGCGACTAATACAGCTAAAAATGGCGATTACAAAATCGCCAATACGATCTACACCGACCCCACAAGCAATTCACTTATTCAACAAGTTACCTTTACCGCGTTAACCGGCAACCTGTCAAATTATTTGCTCTACACGCTCTACAATCCGACAATACACGGGGCGGGCAATAGCAATACAAGTACCACACAAGTTTATAATGGGAGCACAATGCTCGTCAGTACAGACTCCACAGGTAATTACGCCAGTGCTCTGGGGGCGTCACTCCCCTATCAGGCGGGTATGACCAGTTCGGGCTTTGTCGGTCAGAACGATGGTTGGACCGATCTAAAGGGCAGCAGCAATTGTGGCAGTGGTACCTGCCCTGACAATACGATGAACTTTACCTATAGTGCGGCCAATGGAGGCAACACTGCTCAGACAGGTCTGCTTGACCTCTCAAATGGCGGCACCAACAATCTCTCCACCATGACCTCGCTTACCTTTGATCTCGTACTCTCGTTTGGTCAGGGCACATCTGCAACAACTAACGCCGAGCAAACCCTGGCTGGCACCCTGGGCAGCAACTTTTCCACTCTGCTCAGCACCTACGTCTCTCAATGGAACACCTTCGATAACAGTCTGCACACTCCTCCAGCTGTTGGCAGCACCCAGGCAATTCAGACAGCGCGTCAGCAAGAGTACTACCTGTCGGCTAATGTGCTCAAAGCTTCACAGGATAAACAGACCGGCGCGTTCGTGGCGGGTCTGGGTACGCCCTGGGGCGATAGCAATGGCGACGGCGATATTGGCTACCACATGGTCTGGGAACGCGATATGTATGAGTTCTCCAGCGCCCTGATTGTCGCTGGCGACACAGCCGATCCCACCCGGGCAGCCCAATGGGCCTTTAATACCCAGCAGGAAAGCGATGGCCACTTTCCACAGAATAGTTATGTCAACGGAACACCTGCCTGGACTGGCATTCAGATGGATGAGCAGGCTTTTCCCATCATGCTGGCCTGGAAACTGGGACTCACCGATAGCGCCACATTTACCCATATAAAAAATGCGGCCAACTATATCATTGCTCATGGTCCCTCAACCGGTGAGGAGCGCTGGGAGGAAAACGGTGGCTACAGTCCCTCGACGATCGCGGCGGAGATCGCTGGACTGATCTGCGCGGCTGATATTGCTCGCGTCAATGGGGACACAACCGACCAGGCTACCTGGAACAATATAGCTGACTACTGGCAGGGTATGGTCGCCAACTGGACGTTTACCACAACCGGTTCGTTAAGTGGTGGTTACTACTTCGAGCGCATTGACAACAACGGCAATCCAAACGACGGCGCGACGCTCTCAATCGCCAATGGAGGCGGAAACTATGACGAGCGTTCAATCGTGGACGCAGGTTTCCTGGAACTGGCACGTCAGGGTGTCTTTCCGGCCAACTCGCCCTATATCGCGCTCTCCCTACCGGTGATTGACTCGACGATTGAACAGACGATCAATGGCAACCAGTACTGGTATCGTTATAATCATGACGGCTATGGCGAACACCCGGACGGATCAAACTTCAACAGTTCCTCGGGCACGGTTGGACGACTCTGGCCAATCTTCTCTGGCGAGCGCGGCATTTACAATATCGCAGCGGGCGGGTCCGCCGATGCAGCCCTGACAGCGATGATGGCCTCTACCAACGGTTCGGGCATGATTCCTGAGCAGATTTGGGATAACGCGGCTCCGGCAGGCTTCACGCCTGGCACGCCGACTAAATCAATGAACCCACTCAATTGGGCAATGGGCGAGTTTATTACATTACTCTTCTCGGCCTCAACTGGTACGATCGCCGATGCGCCATCGATCGTCGCCAATCGCTATGTGAGCGGGGCCTACCAGCCGCACGCCGGCTATGTCACCGACTACAATTCCAGTCAGGCCGTAGCAGGCAAAGCTCTGACCATCTACTATCATGGTACACTGGACAATCAGAGTCACGTGGATCTGCACTGGGGCTACAACGGCTGGAACAGCGTCCAGGACGTGCAGATGGTCAAACGCTCCTCAGATGGCTTCTGGCAAGCCACAGTCAGCGTACCCACCAACGCCACGGCGGTCAATATGGCCTTCAACAACGACAATGGAACCTGGGACAACAATGGTGGCAGCGACTATGCAATCACTATTGCGAACTGCACTACCGGCGGAGTATCGGGTTCTCCATGTTCGCTCGTCCATGGTCAAAAGGTAACAATTACCTACAGCGGCAGTCTGGCCGCCAGCGCCACCAGCATGACAATGCATTGGGGCTATAACAACTGGACCAGCCCGACAGATGCCGCCATGACCAGACTGGGCAATGGCACATGGGGCGTCACAATCACTCTTCCTGCCAGCGCCACAGCACTTAACATGGCTTTCTTTAACCAGAGTAGTACATGGGATAGTAATGGGGGAAGTAACTATAACCTGAACGTTTCGTAGCACAAAGACTCATGTCATTTCGGCGGCTTTGCCGCCCTATTATAGGAGGAAATTGATGAGCTTGTAAACAGATTCGCTGTTTACAAGCTCATCAATTTCCTCCACTACGAGTTTAACTGCGACTGTACCCCAGAGCAGGCCCAGGCCATGAATCAGATCCTGGGCCTGACGTAAGAAGACTTACCAAACTCAGCCATTCCTCCCTAAACATGCTCATTCCTCTTTAGTCGCTGCCTTATGCTACCTCTATCCGGCCTGCTCTTGCTCAGTACCAAACCTCTTTGCAGACCTTGCACGAGCGCGTTCAATTTCGATTGCTCGATCGCGCGGATCAGCACTGGTGACCAGCGAATCAAGTAGCGTCTGGGCAGCCATACTTATCTCTTCGAGAGCACGATTGAACGCTGCTTCATTCGCCTGCGAAGGCTTGTTGAAGCCTGATAGCTTTCTCACAAATTGAAGTGAAGCTTCCCGAATCTCCTCTTCGGTAGCCGGAGGATCAAAGTTGAACAGAGTTTTGATGTTTCGGCACATACCATCTCTCCTGAAAAAGTGAGCTGCACGATTTCTTCGTCCATTCGCAGTATTAGTATTTTGCAGACTCGTAGAACGACTTCCCTAAGATATTGTTGATAACACTGGTGAAGTTTATGGCTCTGACTCCGTCCATCTACCTGGTTAGCAAACTATCCAGGTTCATTTTCTCAATAATTGCATTTACATCCATCAGACCAATATCCGTACAGTCTCGATAATAAAGAATTGCCAGCGGCTTCTGATGTGCCATGAGCAAAAAGCGTAACACCTGCGGATCTGGTTCCCTCTGTTTGTGCTCTAAAAAAAGCGTATTGTTGACATCGATCAATTCCTGTATGTAGTTAATAGCGCCTGCTGCCTCATCCACGCTCGCGCCACTGAACTCACAGAAATAGCGCAATGCATCGTCTCGGTATCCAGCACGCAGAAGTAGCATTGTCACAACCGGATCTACTACCAGGAGTCTCACATTGCTCTGCACTATGTGCAACTCGTCAAAGAAAGCATAGACAAACTTCTGAGCATCCCGCCAGGAGCATCCCTCTTGCTCTTGATAGAGAAGCGTCGCTCGATAGGCAATCACAGATGGCAGGACCGTCAGAGCGCCATTCAATACCTTAATGAGCCTCCGATGTGCTAACCCTTCCTGGAGTACTTTTGCCGGAATACGGTTCATCTCCAGCTTATATTCAAATGAGACAACAGGTTTAGCTATATATACCTTCTTTTTATGCACGACTTTTCTGGCATCCACCCTCACAGATTGCACCACATGCGTCTCCACATGACGGTTTTGTTTTCGGCTCACACGTCGCAAGTAAAAGAGTATCAGAAACGTACATAACATAATCGTCAGTACAAAATAGATGTGATCATCCATAATCATCTCCATGGCCAGAAAATCGCTTTTTGCACCTTTTCAATTTGAATGTTACTATTCAGAGTTCCAGTTGCCGCAGAGAGATTTTCCCTCCCTCTCGCCAGGCTGTTAGAAAATCCTCTTCGCTCAAACTCTTGCGAGCGCTGGCGACTACTTTCACATGTCTGGAACGATAGACCGGCGGCATAGGAGCTGCGATAGCTGCGCGAATTGTCGCAGCCAATCCCCAGAGCTGAACCGCCCGCACGACTGCATTTTGCTTGACCAGCACTTCGCCATAGCCTTCTATACAGGTTGCAAATAGTCCCTGTGCCTCCATAGTCTGTACGATTTTCCAGCTCTCTCTATAGAGGGCACATGCACGCTCCCACTCGCCTCTGTGACCTTCTACACGGGCTTGAGAAATAAGTACCTTTGCGGTACCGAAGCGATTTCCAAGCACCTGAAACTTTTTCTTGCTCTCCTCCAGTGCTGCGGTAGCCCCTTCTTCATCACCTTCTATAGACAGAACCTGTCCTTGTAGATCAAGCACATTTGCCTCAAATAGTCTGTCTCCGATCAATTTAAAGAGGGCGAGACTTTCTTGAATAAGTTGACGGACCCGGCCTTGTTCCTGCTGTGAAGAAAAGTAAGTGAGAGCGATAAGGTAAAGCGCATAGGCGATATTAGAATGTTGATCTAGCGTTTTATAGAATTCCAGGTTTCCTTCCAGAAGTTGGAGGGCCTGCTGGTAATTCCCCAGTCCCAGCGCCACCTGAGACAGCGAAAAACGAGTTGAAATCGCCCTGTTCATATTTCCATTGTTTAGATCAATGTTCCGCGCTTCTTCAAGTAAACGCCGCGCTATCTTGTAGTTATTTTTTACCAGCGCCAGATTGCCCTGTAATCGCAGAATACCAGCCATGGCCGAGTTATCTCCACTTTCACGGAACAGAAGTTGACTCTCCCGCAGAAACGCTTCTGCGCGTGCTGTCTCATTCACTATGAGCGCCAGAAAGCCCGCATAGTAGAGCGCCTGAGCTTTTACAGCAGATGAAACTTCCTGGCCATCAGCCAATGCCTGTTCCAGAAACGTCAGGCCCTCTTCAAAATAACAGCGATTTTCCCAGAAAGTGGCCAGCGCCACACAAAGTCGGAGCGCCTGCTCTATCCACTTGCCCTTCTCTATCATCCACACAAGTGCTATGCGCATGTTATCGTGTTCGCGGTCAAACTGATTTAACCAGAAGATCTGGTCCGAACCCACCAGTAGCGGAACGCCACGCTCAGCCCAGAGAAGGAGGTATTCACTCAGGGCGGCCTGTGTGGAGTCCAACTCTCCCGCTTCTGCAAGGCGCTCCAGGCCATACTCCCGTAGAGCCTGCAAAAGGCCAAAGCGCGTTTCTCCATCCTCATTCTCTTGTCGCTGTACCATGCTTTGATCAACCAGATCAGCAACTATTTGCGCAATATCTCCCGTCGTCGGACTGGCAGCATTACAGACCTTTTGAGCGGCGTCCAGAGTTATGTCACCACTATACGCTGCCATCCTGCGGAAAACAGCCTGTTCATCAGGAGTGAGCAGATTATAGCTCCACTCAATTGCATTGCGAAGGGTTTGCTGACGTTCGGGTACATCCCGAGCTTTCCCTTGCAGAAAAATCGTGCCCTGCCTGAGACGAGCCAACAAATGAGACGGTGAAAAATGCCTTATATGGGCGGCGGCAAGTTCAATAGCCAGGGGGATTCCATCCAGATAAGTGCAGATCTCTACGATATCGGCTGCATTTGCGTTTGTGAGTTGAAAACCTGGCTGGAGCGCTTGCGCCCTCTGAATAAAAAGAGCGATTGAGTCTATATGTAATAACGTATCCATTGTCGTTCTTTGTTCGACTGATGGCAGGGGAAGGGGAAGAACCTCAAAAAGGTGCTCGTCTCGCAGGTGAAGCATAACTCGGCTGGTGACCAGTACCTTGAGGTCTGGACAGTTTGCCAGGAGATCTGCGATGACCGGACCAGCGGAGAAGACCTGCTCAAAATTGTCAAGCACAAGCAGGGCAGGTTGCTCATTGAGGATGGCTTTCACACGTGCAGACAGAAGAGCCTTTTTCTCCTCCTGAACACCGAGGGCCTGAGCAATGGCGGAAATGACCTCATTCTTGTCTCTGATATGCTCCAAAGCGACAAAGCAGATAGAGATGGGAAGTTGCTCATGCAATGCTGCTGCCAGTTGAAGGGCCAGACGGGTCTTCCCAACCCCAGCCGTTCCGATAAGCGTAAGAAGTCGCACATGTGGAAGCTGCAACACCTGAGACAACTCGGTCATTTCTTGCTCGCGTCCAACAAAAGTGGAGGAAGGAAAGGAAATGTTTCGAAAAGTGCGGAAAGAACCGGTAGTTGAGAGAGGAGGAAAGGTAGAGGGTAAGTTCTGGATGTCCAACTGAAAAAGTTGGCTCTGTCCAACAATATCTTTGAGTCGGTATTCTCCAAGATCGTGCAAATGGATATCCTCTGGAAGTTTTGCAGTCACCAGGTCACGGGTAGTGCGAGAAAGCAGTACCTGTCCGCCGTGGGCCGCGCTCATGATGCGAGCGGCGCGATGGACGTCCAGGCCAACGTAGCCCTCCTCGACAGCCTGAGGTTCGCCGGTATGCATCCCTATGCGTACGCGTACAGCTACATCTTCAGGCCATTGAGCGTTATACAGTGCTTGTTGAACTGCGACTGCGGCCATCAGAGCATCTTTTGCCTGCTCGAAAACGATAAAGAAAGCGTCTCCCTGGGCATCCACTTCAAAACCGTTCCACTGCTGAAACGCATTTCGCAACAGGCGACGACATTCGCTCAGTACCTGAGCATACTGCTCTTTCAACTGCTGCAATAAGCGCGTTGATTTCTCGATGTCTGTGAAGAGTAACGTTATGGTACCCGTTGGAAACTTCCGCATGATCTTGTTCCTTGCTCCATTGTTCTACACAAAAAGCTATGAAATGACCCGCCTCCCACTTCTCTGCCAGATGCCTGGATATTCTATGACCAGGCCATTCTGATCTACACTCAGGTCACGCATGAACCCACTCTCAAGGCTCTCGTAACGATAGATGCCTGACGTGGCACTTTTTTCCAGACAGGTATAGCGCTGGCGAAACGGTCGTACCGTCAGATCGGGGACGCTGATGTAGACGACTTGCAGTTCTGCTGACTGACCCGGAACCAGTTCCAGACGGCGCAGAGGCAATGTGTTAGTTGCAGGAGTGATGGAGATATCGACATCGATACAGCCTTCGAGGGAGGCGAGAGGTTGGTCAGACTCAGCGGTCCATTGACCATCTTCGCTGCGCTGCAAACTGAGTTGTCTGCCAGGATTGGCGGTTAGTAGACGAACGAGACAGCTCTGAACCTGCCACTGTGGAGAGGCGACAATCTGGTACCAGAGACGAAAGTATTCTCCTTCGTTCTCTCCAATCACTACACTTTCGAAATGGGAACCGTCTGTATCCTCACGTAAAGTGAGATATTCAAGTCCAATTTCATCCTGGCGAGACCAGAGTATTTGCTGTTCCATAAATAAATCTTTCTCTACTGTTTATCGTGCTATCTATTCAGGCACTGATATCTATTCGGACGTTTGCTTGCTTAATTTAATGGGATTGAGTTTTCCACGTTTGCATAACCTGCCGAAGAATGGCAAATTCACCGATATGGTAGGCATTGTGGTCGGCGACCAGGTGCATCTCGCGTAAAATAGTCTGTCCCTGTCCATGAGGTAAAGGCTCGTAGAGATTGACCTCTGGATCGTTCAGTATGGCCAGGAGGGAGCGTTGATCCGCACGAAAGGCTGTCAGGGTCTCTTCCCACATTCCCTGATCGGCTCTGGCATCTTTGGCAGGCCAATATTCGTTGGGCCATTGGAGAGAAGTATAGTGTGGATTGCGTATGAAGTCCAGGATATCCCACTGAGTACGTCGCAGATGTTCCAATAAATGCCACGGCGTATAGGATACATGTGGAGGATAGGCATTGATATGCTCCATCGGAAATTGTGCGACCGCCTCCTCAAAAGGCATATGGGCGTTGCCTCCTGATATCAAAGCATGCAATTGCTCACGTACGATTGTATCGATATTCACGGTTAAAATCTCCTGTTATCCAACTCTTTTTTGCACTCTGTGTATCAGACCGATTTTTGTACATACACAAAGTGGGAAGGACTTCTATTTTCTCTCAAAAAGGTTCTGATATCAAGTTTGACCGGACCTGTATCTATGGGTCATTCCTGCTTTTGCAAAAGCAGGACAAAAGGCTTTTAAGCCGCTGAAAAGTCAGGAGAGTGGCCATGAGAGATAAGTTTCCAAACGTGTCCAGGAGTTGCTATAGTGACAGCACTTTTCCCGAAAAATAAAAGTACCTCGTGTGGCCTGTGGGGCTGTACGAGGTACTTTCTGTTTCCTGAAAAGTAGCGCATGCGGGATTCGAACCCGTGATCTCTGCCTTGAGAGGGCAGCGTCCTAGGCCGCTAGACGAATGCGCCATGATCTTCTTGAAGGCAGGGCTATTATAGCCGGTTTTATCCCCGCGGTCAAGAGGGAAAATGCATCTTTCCCAGGATATCGCAAAAGTCGCCCTCCAAGTCTTAGGTTGCGCTTGCTTCAGAGCCTGCAACCATGAAACAAATGCAACATTAAAAGAAAAAAGAGAGCCCACCTTCCCCTTTCAAAATTTGTCAAGAAAACGATTTTCCGTAGGCCTATAAATAGCTCATGTGGTCTATTGACACTATCCAGTAGTATTTGGTTTGATATAATACAACATCGATAGTTATCGATACAAAAATCGGCGCAGAATATCAAGTATACCAGGCAGTCTATGACCAATGAGAAAATGGCTACATCGAGAATCAACGTGGGTTGTCTGATCTCCTCACGGTCAGGAGAGAAAGGCACAACAGCAATGAACACTGAAGTACGTTTATTGCTCAAATATGTAGAACTGGATTGAACTTTCAGGCTCAAAACTACGAAGTCTGTGGCATTTAACTGCTAGAAAACGTCATATATTGTATCGGCAACCTTTTCAGCAAGGGATAGTGGAACCCTACACAGAACTATCCTTCTTATTTAGTAAATGTATTGCTGGCGATGAGGGAATATATTGTTGCCTTCATCGCTTCATTCTGGTAGACAGGGTAGAAGAGGTTTTCACCTGATCTTTTCACTGATAAAAAGAATACTGTGAGGAAAATAACCCGTATGAATCACCTCAACGCTGTTATTCTGGCTGGAGGAAGTGGAACACGCCTCTGGCCATTAAGTACACCCAGTTTCCCGAAACAATTTCTTCCCCTCCCCAATGGGAATAGCATGATACAAGAAGCCATGGCCCGCATCTCCCCTCTGGTCTCCACCGAACAGAGCTGGGTTGTTACAGGACAAAGCATGGCCAATCTGGTGCAACAACATCTTCCGACCCTGCCGCAGGGACATATTCTAGGCGAACCAATAGGTCGAAACTCTGCGCC
>DAOTTL010000479.1:0-23418 GCA_034438135.1 Ktedonobacteraceae bacterium
AGATAAGCACAGTTTAAGATAGAAGGAAATATACTGATGGCTATGCAATTTGATTCTACAACATCAATGGGAGAAGGGCAGGTCGCTGATTTTTTTGCAGAGATGTTGAAAGATCCGTTTCCTCTGTTCGCGCAACTGCGTATGATGGGGCCTGTCATGCCGATGCCCTTTCCAATGAGTGGAGCAGGGCAGGCCTGGATGGTGACACGGATGGAGGAGGCGTTTCAGGTTTTAAAGGATAGTGAGCGTTTCACTGTTGATGCCAGGGTCGTAGATGGCAATCCTATGGCTCAGCGCCGGCAAAGGAATATGGATGATTTTGCTTCTTTAAGTTCTTCGATGCTGAGCGTTGATGGCTTAGATCACAAGCGTTTGCGTGGACTGGTTTCAAAAGTGTTTACGCCGAAATATATTCAGGGTTTGCGTCCGAATATTCAACATATTGCTGATACGTTGATTGATCGGGTTGAGACACAGGGGAAGATGGAAGTGATTGCCGATTTTGCTTTTCCACTTCCCATCAATGTCATTTCTGATATGCTGGGTGTGCCCCATGAGAGCTGGGATGTGCTGCGTGAGGGTTCCAGGGCAATTATTGATGGCGGGTGGATGTCGCAGGACGAACGACTGTTTGAGGAGGCTCGGCAAAAGCGGCTGGCGTACAATGAATATATCAAAGAACTGATTGTGGAGAAGCGTCGTCATCCTGCTGATGATATGATCAGCCAGTTGGTGCAGATTGAGGAAGAAGGGGATCGGTTGAGCGAAGCCGAACTTTTGTCGATGATTGGCTTGCTGATTCTGGCCGGACATGAAACGACGTCCAACCTCATTGGAACCGGTCTACTGACACTCTTCGATTATCCAGCGCAACTGGCAGCACTGAAAGCTGATGTGAGCCTGATTCCGACCGCCGTTGAAGAATTGTTACGTTTTGCGGGTCCAGTGCTGGTTCCTGCGCCCCGTCTGGCTACAGAGGATCTTGAGCTGGGTGGCCAGCGTATTGCGCGGGGAGATATGGTCATGCCGATACTGACCTCGGCTAATCGTGATGAGAGCCAGTTTACCGATGCAGATGATCTGGAGCTTGCCCGTAAGGTCAACCGGCATCTAGCCTTTGGCCATGGCATTCATATCTGCCTGGGTGCGCCTCTGGCTCGCCTGGAGGGGGATATCGCTTTTACGACTCTCTTACAACGTCTTCCCAATCTGCGCCTTGCTATCCCACGCGAAGCTATCACCTGGCATGGAGCGCTGAACGTGCGTGGCCTGACAAGTTTGCCTGTAACCTTTTAACAAAGGAAGCAAGAAGTCCCTTGCAGGTAGAGATTTTCAGGGAGAAGGGGCTGAGTTCGGGAGCAGCAAAGCTGCTTCCAAACTCAGCCCCTTCCCCTTTTTCTCGGGGAAGGGGCGGCTTTGCAAGTCGCAGAAAGAGGACAGCTATAGAAGCCTCTCTATCTGTAAGACAGAAAGTCTAGTTATAGGATGAATAGACCAGCTTGTATGGTAGAATAGCATTAATAATATCACCAGATTTACTGAAGTGGCGCACAGAGGATGAGCAGAAAAAATTGTCTTCTCTTCTGTTCGCAACCTTCTCTGTTTGTCGGTGGGTGTCTGAAGTCGGGTACGAACAAAAGGAGCATGAGAGAGATGGCAGCGGAACATGATACCGTTCGCTTACCACTGCGTGAGCGCAACAAGCAGCGTATCCTTCAGCGTATTGTGGATGCTGCCTGCACGCTGTTTCGCGAACCAGGCTATGAACAGACGACTATGGAGATGATTGCTGAGAAGGCTGAGGTGAGTCGTGGTACATTGTTCAATTATTTTTCCACCAAGACGGCGCTCCTGATCCCATTTGCGGGCGAACTTTATGAACAGTTGGTTCAGCCGGAGGTGCTTGCGTACCTGGAGAAGCAGCCTGCGACTATGGAGGTGCTGCGTTTCCTCTTTCTCAATGTAGGTGAGCGCGTGCTTACTCTTCCTGGGATTGTGCAGGCCTTGCAGCATGAACTGCATCATCCACAACCTGTGATGAAGACAATTATGAGGGGCATTGGCTTTTTCGACACACTACAGAAAATTGTGCTTGCCGGTCAACAGCGCGGAGAGGTGCGCGTTGACCTTTCCGCTGAGAAGCTTGCTTACTATATCGGTGTTTTGTATGTTGCGCTGCTGCAAGAAATGAGTGCCCAGCATTCCTCGACGGTCTATCCCGCCGAGGTTGAGACGATGCTGGCTTTTCTGCGTAGTGCGTTTCTGGCTTAAGTTCTGTCAAAAACGCACTACTATTTTGTCTTTTAAATAATGGATGGCAGCGCGACCGCTCTGCCATCCATTATCTTTTTTTCCTGGGGAGAGATCTGGCAAGTGCTGTGCAAAGACCCTGACAGCCTCCCTTTCGTCGTTAAGGTAAGGAGAAAAAAAGAAATAGAGAAAAGTCTGCTCTCTAATCTATCGTTTGAAAAGAGCTGGTCAAGCCCTGGCGTGCAAGAAAGGTACATCATGCAAGACTCGACCGAGAACGTCAACGATGAAATCCCCTCGTCTGCTCCTCTGCTTCAATCCGACTATCGCAAAGGCTTTCAATGGGGCAGAAAGGCGTATGAGGATCAATGCAAATGTGAAGGACGTCTGCTGACCACCAGCGAAGCCTGCGATGGTCTTGTCTATAACATTCAAGTGGATATAGCCGAGGACTCAGAGCTTTTTGCTTGCTTACAAGAATTTGCGCTTTACGATGCCGGGTTTCTCGCGGGCTGGCTCTATGCCCATTTGTTTCAGGAGGAAACACTATCGCCCGATCTTGTGCGTCCATGACATTTGTGTTTGTAGTGGGTACTGTACTCGTTAAACACCTCTAGCACTTGTGAGTCGTATTGACAAATGGGGACAGCTCTTCTCCACGCCGTAGACATGCAGCAAATATGCCTCTCAGCCTGTGCCTACAGCGTTGGGGAAGAGCAAGATCAGAGAAGTATTTTTCTAACCTACATGTTATGCTGAGATAGCAGACGAGGAGGTGATGCTCTCATGCAGGAGGCTTTTCAGCGCGAGAGGAAGATACTCACGCTTCCACTATGGTACATGTGCATCTATGCTTTGTTAAAAAAATATGAAGGGTTTGCATGGCGGACCAGTCACACCGAAAATGAAGTCTGCTCCTATCCATGTGTTCCGTCTTTTGAAAGGTGTCTTTCCATGTCTGAACTGCACACTCTAATGACTGGCCTCGCGTTCGGCGAGTCGCCGCGTTGGCATGAGGACCGTCTGTGGCTCTCCGACTGGAGCGCTCAAGAGGTCATTGCCGTTGATCTCGCAGGCAAGAGCGAAGTTATCACTCACATCCAGTCCTTTCCATTTTGCCTCGACTTCCTGCCGGATGGGCGTCTGCTTATCGTCTCAGCGCGTGATCAACTGCTCCTGCGCAGGGAACCTGATGGATCGCTGGTGACCCATGCCGACCTGAGCAGCGTCTCTAGCTATCCCTGGAACGAGATCGTCGTGGATGGTCGGGAGAACATCTACCTCAACAACATTGGTTTTAACTTTCCCGGTGACGAGTTCGCTCCGGGCATCATCGCTCTGGTCACCCCTGATGGCTCGATCAGACAGGTAGCAGATGGCGTTGCTTTCCCCAATGGCATGGCCGTCACGTCCGATAACTCAACGCTGATCCTCGCTGAATCTTACGGCAAAAGACTTACGGCCTTCGATATCGCGGACGACGGTGGCCTGTCGAACCAACGGGTGTGGGCCGATCTTGGTGACGGCGCTCCAGACGGCATTTGCCTGGATGCCGAAGGTGCCGTCTGGTACAGCGACGTTCCAAACAAGCGGTGCGTGCGTGTCCGCGAAGGTGGCGAAGTGGTGCAGACAATCATTCTTGATCGTGGCTGTTTCGCCTGTATGCTTGGAGGTGAGAACAAGCATACGCTGTTCATGGTGGCAACCGAGTGGCGTGATATAGCGAACGTGGCTGCCCTGGTAAGAACGGGTCAGGTGCTAACCACAGAGGTATTGGTCCCGCATGCCGGGTGGCCGTAGTCGCAATACCGCGTGGATCATTTCACTAATGAGAGGAAGTAGCGCTAAAGGGTCTGGCTCTGTTTCTATCTGAGATGCCTGAAATGATATATGTCTGCTCTGGTAGTTCTTATAGTCATTAGATATATCCATTACTTGAAAGCATTATATACCTTACGACTCATCGAAAGTTTTTAGAGCCGGTTCGCAAGCCTGACAAAAACCTTACGCTCCATGAGGAGAAATTCACAACGCTAAGCTCCCCAAACGTCTAGCAGACATACCCTTGATCGGAGACAGCGCCACATCAGGCACTTGTCAGGAGCCGGACAGGCGATGCTCGATCGTTTGTCCAGTTCCTTCTTCACCTCCAAACGCGCCAGGGGAGCACCCAGGCGAAAGTGTATACCACGCCCAAAACCCAGATGCCGATCACACGCGCTTGATATAGACCCTCACTGCAAAGCCGCTTCGTGTGGTTATAGGCAAATCTTGTATTGACTTACCACTACAAAACCTGCTATACTCCCTACAATAGAGATACTACAAGCTCACGGAAGAGATCCTAGAATGTTCCAGGAGGAATGTACAGCCATGACGATTTCGTGTAAATTGCGACTTTTGATCGCCCGCGTAAACGTAGAACGGGTAGCGCAGGGCAAGACACCGTTAAGTTTGCGCCGTCTCTCTGCGGAGAGCGCGGTCTCTTTAAGCGTGCTGGCGGCCCTGAATACAGGCAAAAATCAGCGGATTGACTATACAACTATTGACAACCTTCTGGCTTATTTTAATACCTATTTCCAGGTAACTACCAGTGACCTGCTCGTATGGGAACAAGTGCCGAGCAGTCAGGACGAACGCATTCCCACCTATGGCTAATAATGCGAGAGGCGTGAGGATAGCGTTCTTTATGAAGAGAGGAACAAAATTGTGGCTGTGATTTTAAAATCGCGGCAGGAGATCGCGCATCTGCGCGATGCCGGTCGTCTGGTGGCTCAGACCTATGAGGTACTTCGTCCATATGTTGTGCCAGGAGTGAGTACCGCCGAATTAGATAAGATTGCCGAGGATTATATTCTTAGCGAGGGTGGAACGCCGATTTATAAGGGCTATGGTGCGCATCCGGCCCGCAACGGATTTCCAGGTATCCCCCCGTTTCCAGGTACTATCTGTGCCTCAGTCAACGATGTCATCTGTCACGGTATCCCCGATAGCAAAAAGAAGCTGCGTGAGGGTGATATCATTGGTATAGATATCGGAGTGCTCTACAAGGGTTGGGTTGGCGATTCCTGCGTAACCTTCGGAGTCGGTAAGCTCAGCGACGAAGTTCAGTTATTAATGGATGTGACACGGAAATGTATGGAACTGGGTATCGAGCAGGCACGCCCAAACAAACGCCTGGGCGATGTCGGGGCGGCCATTCAGTCACACGCGGAAGCCAACGGCTTCTCCGTTGTACGCGACCTGGTTGGACATGGCGTTGGCCGGTCACTTCATGAAGATCCTCAGGTACTCCACTATGGAACGCCGGGCACGAAAGAGCGTATCCGCCCTGGCATGGTCTTTACCATTGAGCCTATGATTAATGCAGGTACCTATGAGACAATGACCCTGCCCGACCGCTGGACTATCTGTACAAAGGACGGTTCACTGTCGGCCCAGTTTGAGCATACTCTGGCTGTAACTGAAGGCGCACCTGAAATTCTGACGCTCCCCTGAGCGTCAGAATACCGCTCCACTACCTCTCTTTTTGAGAGAGGGAAAGGCTGTATTGTATGGTTGCCGTATCCCCACGCTCAATAAAGACATTGCCCTTTCTGCAAGGATATCCTCTAGCCGGGAACATCTTCGAATTTAATGGAGATCGTCTGAACTTTTTGCGGCGCGTGGCCGCACTGGGCGATATCGCTGGTGTCCATTTTGGACCCTTCCCGGCTCTGCTGTTCAACAAGCCAGAACATATCCAGAGCATTTTTGTTGAACACGCCTATGATTTCGACAAAGGCGACGCCATTCACTCATCTTTTCGACCTCCAATCGGCGATGGCATCTTTAGCAGCGAAGGCGGCTTTCACCGTCACCAGCGCAAACTCATGGCCCCTTCTTTCCAACCACGCCACATCGCTAGCTACGCAGAAAACATGGGCCATTATGGCGAACTTGTTCAACAGAGTTGGAGCGATGGCTCCATTGTCGATATCAACCAGCAGATGACAGCCCTGACAATGAGTGTTATCGGGAAGGCCCTCTTTGACGCGGACGTGTTTACCGAGACCGGCGAACTTGGGGCTGCTATGAGTATAAGCATCGGCTATATCTCACACACGCTCTCCCTGGTCTTCCCTCCCCCTTATGCCTGGCCACTGCCACGCAACCAGCGCACTCGTAAGGCTGTGCAAGTACTAAGAAACTATATCCAGGGTTTTATCAATGATCGACGATCCAAACCAGATGATACGCGCTCAGATTTTCTTTCGCTGCTATTGAATGCCAGAGATGATGATGGTCAGCCTATGAGCGATAATCAGTTGATGTCCGAGTGTCTGACGCTCTTTGGCGCTGGCCATGAAACCACGGCTGCGGCCCTTACCTGGACCTGGTATCTGCTCTCCCAACATCCCGAAGCCTACGAACGGGTTTTTGAAGAGGTCGATCGTGTTTTACAAGGACGTACCCCCACATATGCCGATCTGGTCAAACTGCCGTACTGTTTGCAGGTCTTTAAGGAAACGTTGCGTCTCTATCCCCCGGCGTACATAATTTCTCGGCGGGCAGTGCGTGATGTCGTGATTGACGGCTACGCTATTGGGAAGAACTACTCTATTCTGGTCGCGCCCTACACAATGCATCGTCGCGCAGAGTTATTCCCCGATCCAGAGCGCTTCGATCCAGAACGTTTTCTGCCAGAACGGGAGAAACAACTGCCGAGGTACGCTTTCATGCCCTTTGGGGCTGGACCTCGCATCTGTATTGGGATGCATTTTTCGATGATGGAGGGTCATCTGCTACTTGCCGCGCTCGCTCAGCGTGTGCGTTTGACCTTAGTTCCCGCTCAAACAATCCATTTAGATCTTGTTCACAACTTGACTCTGCGTCCAAACGGTCCGGTTCAGATGACTGTCCAGAGAAGATGATCTTTTGCCATCAAGTCACAATTTCCTCTCGACAAACCCTTTGATTTCAGCTATAATAACATTTGTACATAGATGGATTTATATTTGTACAACATTGTTTAGATCAAATAAGTTAAGTGAGGAGGTTCAGGAAAGTATGTCTACTCCCTCGCAGCCCAAAAGTATACGTCTGAGTACATATATATTACCTGATCTGTCTACTGAGGAAGTGCGAAGGCAGATACAATTTCTGGACCGCCTGCACATTGATGATATAGATACGTTAGTACCTGAGCAACCAGATCCCACCCATTTTGGTAGTGTCCTTGATATCAATTGTGATGCTGGCACATGGATACTTGGTATGGCCAGGGCCTATCAAAATATATCACAACTTGTCAGCATGAATGTGAGCAGGCAATTGGTTGAGTATGGACGTGCAAAGGCAGAGGCTCAACATTTGAGTGATCGTGTAACATTTCAATTGATGGATGCATTGCGCGTGCTCGATTTTCCGAATCACTCATTTGATCTGGTCAATATTGCCCTTGGCCAATTTTACTTGCGCACCTGGGACTGGCCAAATTTCCTAAAAGAGTTTGTACGCGTTTCTCAGCCCGGTGGCACCATTCGCATCACCGATATTTATCTTATCGAGAGCAATAGTCAGAACCTCAACCGACTTATAGATATAGGGCGAGAGTCAATGTATCAGGCGGGATATTATTTTACGCTCGACAGAGATGGCAACACAAATGGCTTGATCCCTCTCTTACAGCACCTGGGTCTCGCTGATATTCAGACATACTCCCGTACTCAGGAGTATTGTGCCAGTACGCCCGAGGGGCAGCTCTTTGTTCACAGTGTCACCGACTTTTTAGTCAAGATACGCGGTTTCTTACAAAAATGGCTACGCTTGCCGAATGACTATGAGGAGTTGTATCAGAAGGTCTTGGCAGAACTCCACGATCCTTCATTTGTTGCGACCTCGCCTATTCTCACTATTTGGGGTACAACTCCTGAAATAAGCTTGTGACTCTGGCAGAAAAACCCCCCCGTTCTTTTTTTTGCCAGGGAACTAGCTCCCTCGATAGGTGCTATAGGCCCAGGGTGAGACCAGCAAGGGCACATGGTAATGGGCCGTTGGATCAGCTATACCGAAGCGTACCGGAACCTTGTCCAGAAACGCAGGCTCTGGTAGGGCGATACCAAGAGCTATAAAATAGGCTCCGACTGCGAAGAGTAATTCATAGTTGCCGGACAGTAGTTCAGCATCTTGCAAAAGTGGAAATTCCGTGCGTCCATTGTTGTTTGTACGCACGGTTTTTATATGTTCCCGTTCTTCCCCCGGGAGAACAATACGCCAGAGTTGGATTTGTAAGTCATGCGCTGGACACCCGTGCATGGTATCCAGAACATGAGTGGTTAACTGACCATCCATACTTTTGTCCCTGCTCTTCAACGGCTAAGTGTTAACTTAATATTGCCATAGGCCGAGAAGGGATCGGTATAGACCTTTGCCTCTGGCGTATCCTGAGCTGCTACAACCAGGTCACGGGTTCGATTTTGTGCATCGAAGGTTACTGTAGCCAGTTGGGGGAAGCGTTCCAGCAGGCGACAACCAAATTCATAGACCAGATGCTGGATCGATTCGCTGACAAATTCGTCAAAGACCGTTTGAATGAGATCGCGCACCTGTTCGGCAGGCACATAAGTTGAGTGATCTTCGGCCAGCAGGTCGGCCACATCGGTATAGGTCCAGAAAACATTCTGCTGGATGAACAGTGGACGGTCTCCTCGCTCAGGAAGAGTCGTATACTCATCGCGTACAAAGTGCGTAAAGGCGCTGCCAGTGACTTTCAATAACTGGAGATCATGCTGACCGCAGTTGTGTGAGGTGATGATGGGTTGTTGGTCTGCATCGCGGTCAAAGTCCATCATTGCCAGAGAATAGTCATTATATGAGCGCCTGAAAAGCACGGCGCTCTCTTCGGATAAGCTTCTGTTGACACCTGTGAGGGGAATGGATGAAAAGGGAATTTCGCGTATGGCGAGCCGTAGACGCTGCATCTGTGAGTAGATGGTCAGAAAGCGTTTCCCCAGGAAGGCCAGCAGATGTTCAATGGTTGAGCCAGGAAAGTCCAGGGATTGGCGCAGGACAAAGTTTTTCATACTGTCGGTTGCGACAACGTTACTATTATCGCCCTCGGTATAGGCGGGCAGAAAGTTGTCTCCGATAACCTCTACATCAACTTCCAGAGCTAAAAGAGTGTTGATCCGTCCTGTAAAGCGCGACTCTGGAATCGGCGTAATGCCAGTCAGTGGTTGAGCATAGGTGCGATAGACTGGTACACGGAGCTTTCCATAGCTGATTGAGCTGTTGTAGTTCCTGGTCATACGTTTCCTTCTTCCATTCTCTCAATATTCTGCTCTGAAATAGCCGTATCCTGGACCAGGTCCTGTAAACGGAGAGCGCATATTTTAGCAACTTCGTCAAGCGCAAGGGGGATCTCCTGCTCACGGGTGTGCTCCAGGCGGATAGCGAAGCCAGCGAGAATACTCTCTTTCTTGTTTTCGCGGGCGCAGATAACGAAAGGGAAGCCGAAGCGAGCCCGGTACGTTTTATTAAAACGTTGGAAGAGAGCAATCTCGTCGGGAGTCAGGCGCTCAAGACCGGCAGCGGCCTGTTCGCTTGTAGAGGCCGGAGTGAGTGTTCCCAGTAGCGCAGCTTTCCCCACCAGATCAGGATGGGCACGTAGGAGGTCCACCTGCCGTTCAAGGGGGGCCTGATACATAATAGTATAAAGGGTCTGGCTCAAGTGGTCCAGGCCGGTAAAGGGACGATGAGCCCAGGCGTATGTGACAATCCAGGGTGGCCCCTCGAAGAGTCTTCCAAGTACCTGGATGAAGGCTTCTCTGTCAAGTTGGTTGATCTCTTCCAGCGTTCTTTTTGTGGTCATGTTGTTCCTTGCTCCTGAGTATGCAAGACCATTCACAGAAAGAAATAGAAAGGGCGGTTCTGGTACTCAACTTTGAAGATCCAGCCTCTTGTCTTCAGGACCTATCTGCCTCTCACGCCTGTTTTTGCCCAACCCCATTTTTAGGGGCTAACACTATCTGACGCGCTAGCCGTTCTCTTGTGAGATCGGTGAAATGAGAACTGAACAGTCCTGCTAGCATCCTGCCCTTGATTTTTATTATGGATATTATACATTACATTACGCACTAGAAAGATGACTCATATATCTTGACAAACTAATGATAATAGTTTAAACTACTGACATTAGTTTAATAACTAAGTATATTAGTAAAAAAGATAGGATCAGGATCATGAAGACAACCAGGTGTAGCGATAATCTGTTCCAGTTGACACAGTTGGGAATGGTCAATTGTTTTCTTGTGCGAGAAGATGAAGGTTTTACATTGATCGATGCTAACCTTGGAGGTCAGGCGCAGTCTATTATAAGAGCGGCTGAGAAGCTGGGTATGCCAATAGAGCGTATTGTACTGACGCACGCTCACATGGACCACGTGGCATCCCTGGATGCGCTTCACCAGGCTTTACCGGATCTTCCAGTGGCGATTAGTGAGCGGGATGCGCGTTTTTTAGCGGGTGATAAGAGCCTGGATCCCTCGGAACCAGCGCCATTACATGGTGGTTTTCCGGTTTGTACGACGAAGCCCACGGTTTTATTGCATGAGGGAGACCGCGTTGGCTCGCTTGAAGTGATTGCGACTCCTGGTCATACGCCGGGTCATATGGCTTTTCTGGATACCAGGGATCGTACCATCATTGTGGGTGATGCTTTCCAGGTCCTTGGAGGTGTAGCTGTGGCGGGAACGATCAAGCCTTTGTTTCCATTGCCCGGCATGGGTACCTGGAATAAAGAGCGCAGTCTGGCGAGTGCGCGTAAACTTCTAGGCTACGAGCCTTCGCGCATGGCTGTTGGACATGGGAAGACGCTCATCCAGCCTCAGGAGGCAATGAAACGTGCCATTCAGGTTATGGAGCGCTCTCTGGCGCAGGAGGAGAGGAAAAAGCAGCATGGCGCGGCATAGGATGGGTCTGGATCAGGCAAGTGTCGTGGAAGCCGCAATCAAGCTCGTGGACGAGGAGGGCTGGGAGCAGCTCTCTCTCGGCCACCTGGCCAGGCGTCTGGGAGTTCAAACTCCCTCTCTCTATAACCATATCGAGGGCCTTGCAGATCTTAAACAGCGTATGGCTCTCTATTGTATGCGCGACCTGCTCAATATTCTTCTGCATGTAACCGTGGGAAAAGCACGCAAAGAGGCTGTCTATGCGCTTGCTGATGCGTATCGTGCCTATGCTAAAAATGCCCCGGCCCGCTACTCTCTGACACAACGCGCTCCCGATCCAGATGAACGGGAGACTCTAGCAGCGGCTGAGCAACTTGTAGAGGTTGTTGGGGCGATACTCGCTCCTTACTTTCAGTCTCCTCAGACTACCCAAGAAAGCAGCACGACCGACAATATCTCCAGCGCGAGTGCTCAGGCAGAAACGCACTATGGACCCAACGATCAAAACGCTATCTTTGCTATTCGTGGCCTGCGCAGCATCGTTCAGGGCTTTATCTCACTGGAAATGGCCCACGGATTTAAGATGCCGGTGGACCTGGATGCCAGTTTTCACTGGCTACTCGATATCTTTCTAGCTGGCATCAACAGGTCAAGTGCTGTGAATGAAGAGAACGCTGCGCTTGACGAGCCATAGAATGCTAAACAGACAGCCCCTCCCCAGGTGAACAAGCTGGATGGGTGGGCGGGGAGAAATGCGACGTTTGAGAAACCCTGCGAAAGTATAGGTCATTGACTCCTTTACAAGGATATGTTATATACTAAATAGATAGCTATAAAAAATTTGTGGAAGGGCTTGAGATTACTCAGCAGTTGTAGTTCGTTAAAAAGGTAGAACATCAACATTCAGTAGACAAGTGCCAGCTCTGAATGTATATCGATTAGCGTCCACCAATGACAACACAACCACTTGAGAGGAAAGATGCTTCATGGATAGTAAGCATATTACTATGCATTTCAATCCTAATCCCACCCTGCTGAAGTTTGATCGTCAACTGCCAACCTATAACTGGTTGTATCCATTCAAGTTAGATGATCAGCAGATAACCGACCCTCTTTCAGTTCTTTCACAGCTAGCTCCACATGCTGGCAGGCGTGCTCTTTACATTCATGTTCCCTTCTGTGACACTATTTGCAGTTTCTGTCCATTTACACGCGGTGAATATAGCCATGAAGATGAGCTAGACCGTTATATGAGTGCTTTGATACGTGAGATCGAGATAAAAAACGCGTATGAGGGCATTAAAGCAGCGCCAATCGACTGCATTTACATAGGAGGAGGCTCTCCTTCAGTTCTGCATACCAGACATTTTTATCAACTGGGCGAGATACTGCATCGCTACTTCGACCTGAGCCAGCTAAAAGAGTTTACCATGGAGTGCGAGGTCAAGAGCGTCACGCTTGAGAAGATAAAAGCCTGGCAGGATATTGGCGTCACTCGCACCAGTTTCGGCGTGCAAACGTTCCATCCACTTTATCGCGAATTGTTCAACCTCACCTCCTCTGTTGAGCAGATCCGACGGGTACAAGGATGGTTCAATGAGCGATTTGAGTCAACAAATGTGGATATGATTCATAGCATATCTGGTCAGACTCTCGATGAGATCCTGCAAGATATAGATGATGTTAATGCTCTGGGAACCACAACCGTTGATTACTATACATTGAACAACGGGGTTGCGCAGCCAAAACTTCACCGCGCCTTCGCCGAACACGGTTTGCGTCCGCTGTCAGCACATACGAGATTGAGCTACCGGATGTATTTGAATGAATATTTACGGTCGCAAGGTTTCGTCCCCAATAATAGTTACTCCTTCATCCGCAGTACGGCAAAGCCTGGCTCTCCACGCTCTGTGATACAGCGTGAGCCAATCTTTCTCTATCAAGATCTCACCTATGGCTATGCCAACGACTTTATCGATGCTTATGGGCCTGGTGCGCAAAGCTACTTCGGTCAAGCACTCGTAGCCAATATCGAGAATCGCGAGCAGTATGAGATTCGGCTCTTAAGCGATCAGCCTTCAGGCTGGTGTACGGCCTACCATAATATCGATACTGCCGGCAAAGGTATTGTTTATTTTTCCTATCGCGGCGAGTTAGAAAAAGCGCGTATTGATTGGACGAAGATTAGTGAGGGGGTGTGTGCCGCGCTTGATCAAGTGGTCAGCTATGGATTGGCTGTGGAAGAGAGCGACCGCTACAAATTGACCGAGACTGGCTGGCTTTTCTCGGTCAATCTCATGTATATGCTGATGCCCTGGGAATACCAGGAGGTACTTTCTCAGAACATCGCTCGCAGAGATGCAACTCCCTCGAAGCAGCCTGATGATGTGATCTTTATGCCGCGCAAACGTACGGTCGTTCCTGTTGTTTCAGCCAGTTAAGGCACATTGATCTTTCGCTCTCTGACAAAACAGGAGAATGCTGTTCTATTGGCTGAGCTGCAAAAGGGATATATGAGACAACAGTGTTTCATCGCGTTTTCAGATTCTGGAGCGCGTACTCCAAGAAGAAAGGAGAAAACTCATGAAAACATACGTCGAATGGTAAATGTACCCCATGAGAGATTGCTCTAAGTCGTCTGGCATCTATTTCTACGAGGAAAGGAGAAAACTCATGCAGAAGACATACATCGTCGAGTGGTAAATGTACCCCATCAAAAAACGTTCTAAATCGTCTGGAATATATCTTTGCAGTTCTAAACGCTCGTGAGCGAGGATGGGGAGATATATTCCAGAATGTCTTCATGAAAGATAATAATGGGAAGTCCCATAATTGAAAAACGCCCTGTCACCTATCGTGATGTATTTAATAATGGTACCTGGATTCGCCTATGGACAGGTCAAACGCTCTCACAACTGGGCGATTTTATTACCGATATTGCCTTTCCACTGCTCATCTACGAGATAACGAGATCGGCGGTGGGGCTGGGGCTGGGCTTTGCCATTGAGATGCTTCCGCTGATCGTGATTGGACCCATTGCTGGCGTGTTTGCCGATCGTTGGAATCGTCGGACACTGTTGCTGGTCACGGATGTTGTTCGTATTGGCTGTGCTCTGGGCATGTTTTTGAGTACGAGCGTCTGGCAACTGTACGTGCTCTCGCTCGTAGCTGCCATTATGCAGGCTATTTTTCTCGCCACCTATTCGGCTGTCATTCCACAGATCACCGAGGGACAGTTTGCGAAATCGATCAGCCTCTCCTACATGGGCTATAATTCGATGCAGGTTGTTGGACCAATGATAGCAGCGGTGATTATTGGCCTGGCGCATGGACCCAGAGGTGCCTTTCTTTTTGATGCGGTAACGTTTGCCGTAGCCTGCCTGCTGACTTTGACGATCCGTGTCGCGACTGTTGAACGTGCGAATGCGGCGAACAATTTCATTCGTGATCTCCGGCGTGGTCTTTCATTGCTCTGGAAAACGCCTGCACTGCGGTATTTCTCTGGCTATAACGTCGTCTTTACTCTTGGCGGCGCGGCCTCAGCTCTGGGTATCATTCTCTACATCAAGACCTCGCTGGGACTCTCCACGACTGCCAGCGATCAGCTCTACGGGATTATTGGCGCGATCCTGGCTGGCGGTCTGGCTTTCATGGCCTGGCTGGTTGGTCTGCTGGATGAACGGCTCTCTAAACGAAAACTCTTGTTCTACGCGCCGGTTTTCACAGGTTTGACCTATCTGCTTTTCCTTTTGCATCCTACCTCCTTCTGGATTCTGCCCGTTTTCTTTCTGGTGAGTATTGGAACTGCATGCTGCCTTCTCCCACGTCAAATGCTGATGGCGAAATCTATTCCGAACGATTTTCGCGGACGTATCTACTCGTTTTTCAATGCCATCACAGCCGTGGCAAACCTGGCGGCTTATGCCCTCTTCGCTTTTCTGGGACTGGTGCTTCCACCTGCGATCGTGCTTGCTCTTGCTGGCGTCTGTTTCTTGCTCGGCATTCCACTCTGTACTATCCTCCTCAGAGGTACTCGTGTTTTGCATGATCTGGAAGCAGATGCAAAATCAAAAGAGAGTGCATGAGAATCTTCCAATCTTTCTCCAATAGAGTTCACATGCTTCCGTTTTATCATAGGGTTAACGGAACGCACGATATTTTCCAGCTTCTACAATGCTTCTCTCAGAGAGCAGCAATGGAGGTCAGAAGAGGATTTGCGACGACATCCCGTCTCATCCACATATGTGTATATAAAAAAATATGCGAAAGGACTAGCGAAAATATGCATCCTCCTGAAAAAGAGAGATCAAATCAATGGACTCAATCAAGTTATCAGTATAATCCAGGCAACTATCCTGTTCGATCAGATCCACAGATGGAACCGCTGCGAACAAGCAGTCCTCAGCGACCTCCGAGACCCCAGCAGCCTCCACGGATGCCCAGGGTTCAGACGTTGGCAATGGCTCGGACGTTCAAACGCTGGCTCGTCGTGGCCTCATTTGCCACCTTTGCCTCGTTTAGTGGCCTGGTTGCCTATCATCAAATAAACCAAAATTCAACCACATCTACAAAAACAGCTTCGACTACGTCTACTCAGAAAAAAAGTAGCAGCAGTATTCTCAAGCAGCAGGGAGGAACCACAATTGCGACTGCAACCCCTACATCTACCGCAACTGCGACCGCGACCGCAACCGCGACCAAATCAACCACGTCAGGAAGCACAACTTCCTCACCGGTCAGCGGCTCCAGCGTCTCTTGAGTATGAAATGCTGGAGGAGAGGTCTGTATCTCCTGAGTATCAGACGCCTGTGGGCATGCAGCGGAAAGAATTTCGCGCAATGGGAACAACGGTAACGCTGCTTCTGCCAGAGGGTCAGGCTGAAGGGGGCAAGGAGATAGCGCAGACTCTTTTTGAGGTATGGGAGCGAACCTTAAGTCGTTTTCTACCGGAGAGCGAGTTATCACATTTAAACAGTGTGCATGAACAGCCTGTGGAGGTCAGTGGTTTGCTCTACATGGTTCTGGCGACCGCATTGACGATGGCTCAAGAGACTGAGGGAGTGTACGATCCAGCTCTCTTAGATCAACTGGTACAGCTTGGCTATGACCAAACGTTCGATAAGCTGCCGCATAGATCTCTCGATCTGGTCATTCCAGGGGAGCCGGGAGGAAGGTGGCGTGGGATTAAGCTTGATCCCATTCACCGGGAAGTGACTTTGCCCGCCAATCTCCAGCTTGATTTTGGCGGAATTGCCAAAGGGATGGCTGTGGACGCTGCTCTAGAAGCGCTTCGTATGTTTGGTATCGCTTCTGCAATGGTGAATGCAGGTGGTGATCTGGCTGTGCTCGGACATCCACCGATGCTGGCTCACTGGCCTATCTCGGTACCAGGTCGCAGTGAGTTCTGGGTTGTTCCATTGTTACGGGGGGCCATAGCGACCTCTGGGATCGCACGCCGTCACTGGTGGCAGGGTCAGACCTTCAGACACCACCTGCTCGATCCACTTACAGGTCTACCAGCGGAGAGTGATCTCTATTCCGTTACTGTTACGACTGATCTGTGTGAGCAGGCTGAAGTAGCGGCGAAAGTGGCGTTTATTCTCGGCTCAGTGAAGGGTCGAGCTTTCCTGCAATCACAGGGGATCGCGGGCCTATTAATACATACCAATGGCACATGGGAGACCGTGGAGCCATGTAACTCGCATGTGATGGAGGAACTATGAACGCCGTCTGGGAAAACGTCGTCTGGAATGTCGCAAGGGCAAGTGGCTTCACCACTTATATACTGCTCGCCCTGGCAGTGCTGGTGGGTCTGGCGCTGTCCACACAACTTCAATCGCCCTCTCGCTGGCCGCGTCTGCTCAATAGCGAACTGCATAATTTTCTCACTTTATTGGGAACCATTTTTCTCGGAGTCCACATTCTGGCTGTCTGGATCGATCCCTTTACACGCTTCGGTTGGAACGAGATACTCATTCCATTTGCGAGCCATTATCGCACTGTATGGATGGCGCTAGGAATTGTAGGTCTCTATCTTGGCATTGCTATCGGGATCAGCACGTTGTTACGATCGCATATTGGTTATGCCTGGTGGAGGCGACTCCATGTACTGACTCTCGTCATCTTTGTTCTGGCGACCATTCACGGTCTCGGCACTGGTAGTGATACGTTGAGCTGGTGGGGACTGGCGATCTACATTATTAGTACGGTTCTGGTGGGTTTGCTATTCTGCCGCAGAGTGTTTTTCTCGCCTGACAAGCGCAAACGTGCTGCCGCAACTCATAAGGAACGCCAGCACTACAGAAAACGATTCGCTATACTCAGATGACGCGAGCACAGGTCAAAGAAAAACTGAAAGCGCTTAAGGGGTAGCCATGTTTGCTTCAACCCCTCTGCTGCCAATCCTCTTGTATCCTTGTGCGGCAAGTATCGGTAGGAAGTTGGATAACAACGAAAACGATGTCAAACGTTGACAGGAAAACACTTTCTGTTACCCTTTCTATTGCTCAGCTTTGCAAACTACATCATCAACTGCAAATAATATATCCCATCGCCCCAAGCCACCAGATGTTTCCCATCAGGATGAAAGGCACAACCTCGGATACTGTTGCCGAATGCAGACGATAGGCTCAATCCACTCCCATTCCATGGTCGTTTCTAGGCTCAATCCACCAAAGAAAAGACATTCGGCGACAGTATCCGTTGCACTATAGACCCCAACTACTGCCGTGCCACTAGCCCTTGTGCCATCATATGCATAATTTGCGTGGCAGTCTGCACTTTCTCTTCTATAGAAAAGGAGGGCTTTTCCTTGATCAGTATGCTGTCTAAGAACAGCACTGTCAGGCCATGCATTGTTGAACCAAGTGCTAGTGCTAGCATCTCTACTGACTGCTCTGTTCTCAGCAAGCCTGCCCGCTGAGAGGCAGAAATACCATCACATAAGATTTGAAACGCGGCATCTGCAGCGTTTTTCACGGCTGCATCACATTCCTTATCAACAATGCGGGTTTTGGGACGTATGGCCCGTTTGAGACACTTGATGCAGAGCGTGAGCAACAGGAGATTCGGCTGAACGTCGCCACGATGGTCGATCTGACGCATGCCTTTTTACCCTTGATGCTAGCACGTCGTCAAGGGGCGATCATCAATGTCGCATCACTTGCTGCATTTCAACCAATCCCCTACATGGCAGTATATGCCGCAAGCAAGGCATTTGTGTTGTCATTCAGTGAGGCGTTATGGGGTGAATATCGTACCAAGGGGGTGCGTGTCTTAGCTTTATCTCCAGGGGAAACGGCTACGGGATTCTTTCATGATCTTGGCAATGGGTATGACGCCCCCACTGGCAACGTGGAGACCCCAGAACAAGTTGTGCAGGTTGGATTACGAGCGCTTGTGCAGGGACGATCTTCCGTTGTATCCGGTAGGCAAAATGCATTGATGGTCAATGCGTCGCGCTTCTTTCCAAGAGGTTTGGGTGTACTTCTCACGATGCAATTTGTGCAACTACGTCAAAGACGCCAAAGGATCCGGTAGTGGTCTACCAACCTTGATGGGATGAATGTCGTAGGGACGCGATACATGACTCCACTGGGAAATTTTGTACGGACAAGACAAAAAACGAGAAATCGAAACATTTCAGGCTATTTAGAGCGCATTTTATACGAGAATACATTGCAAAACGATCAAAAGATACGCGAAAATGACGAATCCTCGCGAAAATCTTTTCAAAAATTCGCGCGTCTTTTATCTATTATCGCTCTTATTACCGCATGTCCAGCAGCGGTGTTCCGCCCCAGCGCTTGCGGATTTCTGCCTTCAACCTCCCGAGATTCTGTGGTTCCGCCTGACGTTTGAGTGGAGAAAGATGAATCCATCCCCCTTTTTCGGCAAGAGGCGCACCTGGTCACTGATCTTGGGCAACGCTCGATCGAATGAAGACAGTGCCTGGATCATCTCTTGCTGAAGCGTCTCCACAAAGGCTTTGGCCTCGCGAGGAACAGAGAGGGTTTTATAATACTCCTCCCGTTTTGCGTCAAAATCGGCGGGCAGATCCTGATCCTCGTTCCGATATTTGTCCGCTCCTACGACCCAGATTTCTCGGCAGCGCACCTGTAATTCTTCACTATTCCATTGCCTTTTCATAGATCACTCATACTTCTTTTTCTTCAGATAATCTCGTACTAGATTTCAGTATCTACGACGAGATTTCTAGTACGAGTTATTCTGACAGAAAAAACTGCTCAAGGCAAGAGAGAAGAGGACTAAAGGAGTATGAACATGAGAGGGGAATAGGCTGTATCCGAGACTACTTTGCCCCTGATGACAGCTTCGCGCATTTCACCCCAGATAGAGGAGAAAAAAGAACAGATGGTGTATGTTGTGGCGCATTCGCGCCACAACATACACCATCTGTTCTTTTTAGGGAGAGGAGCGGCTTTGCGAGCCGCAGAAAAGGTAGGAATGACTCACAAGTTCAGATCTGCCGGAGAGGCAGTACACTCGTAGTAGAGAAAAGATGGTTGCCCACGTTTATTCTTTGCCAATGTAGTGTGTTGAACGAAGATGCACGTAGATGATCTCTCCTGTATTGAGGGGAGAAAGGAAGCTGAGGAATATGGCCAGCCTTACTGCGAGAGCACAACAGATTATTATGCGGAACAATTTAGGTTCTCCCATGGAAGTCTATGGACCTCATACCATTGCCAGCATTATCGGGGGATTGTTTGTGATGGCCTTTGCTGCTGTTTGGATATGGTTCGCGCTCTCTATTACTGGTAGTACACTGCTCCCACCTGGATCATCGGTCTTCAATGTGCTTTCTCCGGGGGCAGCTATCGGGACATTGCCGACCTCTGATTCATTCTCTGGCGCTGATGCTTTTTTCTCTCTCTTTCGCCTGATCTTTCCACTGTTTGGAGTTCTCTTCTTGCTGCTTGGTCTTGGTAGCATCTTTCGTGCCATCTACAATCAAGGTATGCGTGTCGTCGTTTGTACGAATGGCGTGGTAGTTATTCAGCCGTCTGGTTCGGGGAGCTTTTATTGGCAGGACGTGCTGACAGTTTTCCACAAGGTCCAGGTCTCTTCCTCTCGAAATCAATCAACCGGTGCGACGAGCACAAGTATACGGCATGCCTATACTGTCCATTGTCGCGATGGTCGCAAGTTTGTGCTGAAGAGTCCACTGGCGCGTCTTCAAGATCTTGCAGAGACCATTGAGGTACAGGCAGCCCGTTTCAAGCGGTATTAATGTTAAGAGTTAAGGAGCAGGAAGTTCACTGATTGAGCTTCTATAAATGACATAACATGAGACGTGTATATAATGCTCAATACATCTGTAAAGTCCTACTGGACTGCCCTTTCCTGTCCGTTGCCAGGAGCGTATTCCTGCGAGGGAAAAGAGAGTGTGCTGAAGATGTAGCAATTGCTACATCTTCAGCACACTCTCTTTTCCCTCGCAGGAATCTTTAGTTAAGTCCCTGACCGGAGCCATTGGGACCAAAGGCCGCCTGGCCAAAGCCATCTCCGAGTCCCTGACCAAAGCCAGCTTTGCCAAACGCTCCCTGGCCAAAGCCACCTACCCAGAAGTTGTTACCGTCGTCGTATCCCCCTCGGACCATATCCAGGTTCTCGTCGTTCAGTTCAACAACGTTGTCACTGACGGTTTTGGGGGTGATGTTTACTTGCTCTTTTTCCACTCTCCATCCTTTCTTATCGTGCAGAGGGCCGTATTTATAAGAAAATATAGGTATGTGTTGACCGTCCTCTGCACTTTCCTAGTAATTATAGGAATCGCTCAAAACGGTATATTGAAAGAAATTTTTCCCACATAATTTTGAACTGGGGAGGAGTTTCTCACGAGAATGAAATAGCCCTGCTATACTGCTCATTTGCTTTACACGTTTTAATGTATGACCTATTATATAGGCGGCGGTCTGATCATCCACGAAAGCTTTAGACCGCTAGAAAATCTGCCCAAGAGATAGAGGTATGCAATTCAACTATGAGTCCTCGCCCTTACCGACTTGGCCAGCGTCAGGCGGCCAGCGATCAGACCCGTATCCGGGTACTTAGTGCCGCCCGTGATTTACTGATGGAAAGTTCTGGCATATCCGCGTTCTCTATCGATGCCGTTGCCAGACAGGCCGATGTTGCTCGGATGACTATCTACCATCAATTTGGCTCAAAGATTGGATTGCTTGAGGCTCTCTGCGATTTTCTTGCGGAACAGGGAGGTATGGAAAAGCTGGCCTCTGCCTTCCAACTTTCAGATCCACTGGCCGCACTGGACGGGTTTATCACTGTCTTTGGTCAATTCTGGCAGTCGGACCGTTTAGTGACGCGCCGGTTGCGGGGTCTGGCCATGCTTGATCCTGAGTTTGAGCAGGTCATCCAGTCGCGTGATGAGCGCAGACGCAAGGGAGTGAGGGTTATTGTTCAGCGTTTGACCGCCCTCTATCCAGAACTCACTTCTGAAAAAAAGAGTGAGCTTGTCAATATACTCTATACCCTGACAGGCTTTGAGTGCTGCGATACGCTCGCTGGCTCCGAGCGCACTATTGAAGAAATCATTCCTTTCATATGTCAACTGGCGCACGCCGCACTTCATCTATAAAGGAGAAGCAGGATCAGAGCCGTCTGTTTTGTCTGCGGCTCTGATCCTGCTTTCTTGCTAAAAAAGGAGTTTATTTCCAAAATGGACCTTATCCTTCGACCAATGCAAGAGTCTGATCTGGACTCGGTTGATGAGCTTCTCAAGGCTGCTTACCAGATGGAACTGAGCCGTAAGGATGTGTTGCGCTACTTTCTTACCTGGCCACCGGATGAAATGGTAGCTGTTATTGCCGTATCCGCTGAAAGCGCAGCAGAGAAAGAAGTTTTTTCTGTCAGTCTTGCCACTGAGTCAGTATATCAGGGGACGTTGGAGAGGTCTAACTTTTTTATCCCAGGCTTCGGGGGCGCAATCAATTACGGTTCCTTTGCCTATATCGGTCTCATGTCTGTGCATCCTTCGGTGCAGAAGCAGGGGATTGGACATGCTCTTCTGGATGGTTTGCTGGCCTGGCTGGATGAGCGTGGGTGTCCAACGGTACTCCTGGATGCCAGATCTGCCGGTATCCATCTCTACCAGTCGCATGGTTTCCAGGTGATCGACCAGACACTCGTGCTTCATCAGACGCAGACCGTTTCTCTTCCGCTCGTCCCACTGACCGGTTCAGTGCTGCGGGAGGATGAGCTATCAGAGATCATCGCGTTTGATGCTCCCTTCTTTGGGGCAGAGCGCAAGAAGCTACTCACAACCTATTGGACGGAGGCCCCACACCGGGTCCTGACCACGCGCACGAATGCAGGCGATATATCAGGCTACCTTATTGCCCGTCCCCGCATGCTAGGTCCGTGGGTCGCTCGCAGTCCAGCAGAGGCGGAACAACTTCTGGTCAACGCTCTGGCCTTGCCCTTTGAAAGTGAACCAGGAGTTTTTGTCTCCGCTCAGCATACTGACGCCCTTCATCTGCTAAACTCCTATGGGTTCCAGCAACAACGGACTCTAAGTCATATGGAGCGCGGAAGTTCCCTCCAGCGTGGGCGTTCAACAGCTATTTATGGTCAGGCCTCGCTCGGCTTCGGATGATTTTGTGAAAAAGGGGAGAAGAGATGCAGAGTCCCGCGAGATGGCTATGGACGAGGAGATGCGTCGCAATAGCCATCTCACGGGACCCTGAAATGGGGAGGGGAGGAGTGATGGTTTTTTTACTCTGCGTCGGTCAGGGAGGTGGAAATCAGATGCTGAGAAATAAACCAGACAAACATCTCTTGCTTTTTCAATAGATCGGAGATCAGCATATCGTTTGTGCTATAGTCTTTGTTGCGATCCGTTAGTTCAATGCCATCACGGATAGCACGAATGACCATATCGTGCGCTTCCACGATGCGTGAGAGCATGGCTGGTATAGACTCTACTCCCATCGGAGGCTGTTCGATCCTTGTCTGTTTGGCAACCTCAAAGGGCATACCAATCGAGACTCCGCCAAGGGTCTGGATACGTTCGGCAATTGTGTCGATCGATTTCTGTAGCTCACGTGCATGTTCATCGAACATCAGATGGAGCTGATGAAAAGTTGGACCGGCAATGTGCCAATGACTGGTCTTGTACAAACTATGCAGTGTAATCGCATCCGCCAGAATCTGATTCAATAGAGCCACATTCTGTTCAATGGTCTCATTTTTCAGACCC
>DAOTTL010000480.1:0-5492 GCA_034438135.1 Ktedonobacteraceae bacterium
AAAACTTTGGACTCGTCACTTTTGAGTCCCATGGCTCTAATGAGACACAGGTGAAAGTAAATGTGTCGTACAATCCCCCTGCTGGCGTATTAGGGGATGCCGGCGAACATCTCGGCGCTGGTAGCCATTTTGAGAAGGCACTACAGCACGATCTTGACCATTTCGCACAGATGGTCGATCAGGCTCCCGCCGGTGCCCTTGATCCAACCTCGTCAAATTATCTCTTCCACGCTGATAGTGCTACCACTAAGGGCAAGACAACAGAGCGGCAGAATCAGACGATGAATTAGGCAGAGGCCTGGTGAGAATTATGGGTCATCCTGATTTTGCAAAATCAGGATGACCCATAATTCTCCTTTTGTCTGTTGTACATTGAACGCAACAAAAAATATTTATACTGTTGAATGTTTCGAGGCAAAAGCAGCCTGTAACGCACTACTGCTCTCATTTAAGGCCTGTTTGCCCTTATCTAAAATTCCCGCCATACTCACAAAGCCATGGATCATGCCATCGTAACGGCTGATAGTAACTGGCACGCCCGCTTCCTGCAAACGCTTTCCATATTGCTCTCCTTCATCGCGTAAAGGATCATATTCAGCGGTAATGATCAGCGCCGGCGGGAGTCCTTGCAAGTCGGTAGTCAGGAAGGGAGAGGCCAGAGGATGCTTTTTATCCTGTTCAGTATTCAAGTAGTGGTTCATGAACCAGTCCATATTTGCTTTGGTTAGAAAATAGCCCTCGGCATTCTCCTTCTTGGAGAGAGTATCCGAGTTAAAATTGGTGGCAGGATAGATAAGAAGCTGGAAAACCAGAGCAGGACCACCTTTCTCATGTGCCATCTGCGAGACAACAGCGGAGAGATTGCCACCCGCGCTATCTCCTCCAACTGCCATACGAGCAGGATCGGCGTTCAGTTCCACCGCATGTTCGGCTACCCATACGGTTGCGGCATAGCAATCCTCCGGTGCAGCCGGGAATTTATGTTCAGGAGCGAGTCGGTAGTCCACCGAAACAACAATGCAGTTGCTACCCTGAGCCAGAGCTCGACAGACAGGGTCGTGAGACTCAAGGTCTCCAATGACCCAACCGCCGCCGTGAAAAAATACTAGCACTGGAAAAGGGCCACTACCCTGGGGGGTATAGACTCTTACCGGAATCTCGCCATGCGGAACGGAAAGTTCTCGATCTTCACTATGGAGGGACGGCTCATCGCCCATCCCAAATGGTGGCAATGGCGCACCCTGACGTGCTACTTCGGGAGTAAGTGTTTCGATTAGAGGTGCGTTGAGAGCAGCCATCTGCTCCAGCAAAAACTGTGCCTGAGGATCAAGAGGCATTGGATAGACTCCTTTTCGTCGTCGAGAAGGAGAAACGCTACCTATTAAGCAAACAGCGCTTCTCCCTGTTCAAGTTTCACTTATCCATAGCTTCAGTATAGCACCTGGCAATGTCTCTGGCTTGCTCAATGTCTCTGAATATAGAGCGTCCAGGGAATTCTTCTTTTTGGCTATTTTTCAGTCAGAGAAGGACGCTAAAACTGCTTTACAAGGTCATTTCCCAGGTCTCTGAGATGAGGTCATGACCAAAGCTATGCGTTGCCTCCTGAGCCACAATTTTAAAGCCCGCACGTTCGTAGATACGTCGCGCCTCCAGCAGATTACTCTGCGTCCAGAGCTGAATTTTACGATAGCCAGCACGCCGGGCAAAGTGTATACACTCCTCAACCAGCCGACCACCCAGTCCCAGACCGCGTGCTCCGGGTTCGACCAGCAAGAGCCGCAGTTTGGCAACTGTCTCACTGAGCTGAACAACAAAAACCGATCCCACGATCTCTCCATTCATCTCGGCAATCCAACAGCGTTCCCGCTCCGGCTTATAGTTCGCGATAAAATCCGCCACGATCTGAGCAATAAGTGCCTCAAATTGCTGATCCCAACCATACTCCTGAGCATACAAAACTCCATGCCGGTGTGTCACCCAGCCCATGTCACCCGGTTCAGGTGCACGCAGGAAAAAGGGTCTGGAAAACTTTAATTCCCGAGTGAAAATATTTTCAATGGTCTGCATGGACTGCAAAAGACGCTCCTGCTCGCCCTCGCTGAGCGTGCTGAGTAGTTCTGATACCTCATCACGCGAACGTTGATCCAGCAGAGTGAATGCCTCTCGCCCTGCTGAAGTGAGACTCAATTGACGCTGCCTCCCATCGTGCTCAGAACGCATCCTCTCTATCAGTCCCTCCTGTTCATGACGACTGATAATCCGACTCACATAGCCCGCGTCCAGACCCAACTCACGACAGAGTTCCGAGGCCGTTAAGCACTCTCGATGACCCAATTCAAACAAAATACGAGCGTCAGTCAATGCATAGGGACTGTGCAACAACCCCTCACGCAAAACTCCTATCTGCCTCGTGAAAAAACGATTGAAGTGCCGCACCGCACTGACTCTCTCAGCCCGCGTCTCAATTCCCATTGGCTCAAAACTCCTTACTTGACAAAAGCAATTATATTGGAGATAGTATCAAATAAATACTTGCTTTTGTCAAGTAAAAAGAATGCTTGTGACAACAAACTATTTACTTTCAAGGCTTACAATAAGGACGGGAGTGGAGCAAGAACACCTATGTATACGTAATAATAATTGATGAGACGAAAAAATATGAAGCTGTTTTTCCGTTCCCTTCACGCTATCTATCTATTTGTTCCATAGCCAACCGCCTAGCTCTAGTGAACTAGAAAAGCTCACTAGAGCTAAGCTACCAGAATCCATTAGAGAAGGAATAAAAAAAGTATGCTAGATATGAAACCGCTTGACCAGTCATCCATGCAGGAGCTAGACCCGGAGCGTCTAAGATTAATGGAGAACCATAAACAAACTCAGCCCTGGTATCGCTGGGGACCCTATCTCAGCGAGCGCCAATGGGGAACGGTACGTGAGGACTATACCGCCTCGGGGGCTGCTTGGGATGCTTTTCCACACGATCATGCTCGTTCGCGCAGCTATCGCTGGGGTGAAGATGGACTTCTGGGCATCAGTGATAACCAGGGCCGACTCTGTTTTGGACTCAGCATGTGGAACTGCGCCGATCCCATTCTCAAAGAGCGCCTCTTTGGCTTAAGTGGTTTAGAAGGTAACCATGGAGAGGACGTCAAAGAATACTATTATTTCCTCGACAATACTCCCACTCATTCTTATATGAAGGCTCTCTATAAATATCCGCAACGCGCCTTCCCTTATGATGACCTGGTACAAGAAAATCGTCAGCGCGGACGTGACAAACCTGAATACGAACTGATCGATACCAATATCTTCGCAGAGAATCGCTATTTCGATATCGTTGTCGAGTATGCAAAGGTTGATGCTGAAGATATATTGATTCGCCTTACCGCGACGAATCGCGCCTCCGAACCGGCCCCACTGCATCTTCTGCCAACCTTGTGGTTCCGTAACACCTGGTCCTGGGGCTACCCCGCCGATCAAGAGCACGCCCGCCCACGCCTCCAGGCAACTCCACTCCTGGCCACGACAGAAAATAGTGATCATCAACGCCTGCTCCGCGCAGATGACGCTATCCTCGGCGAATACTGGTTTGCCTGTCAAGAAACTGGCACAGATCCAGAATTTCTCTTCACTGAGAACGAAACCAATACCCAGCGGCTCTACGGTCAACCAAACGTCACTCCCTTTGTGAAAGATGGCATTGATGAGGCCATCGTACACGGCAACCATAATGCAGTCAATCCGACTGGCACTGGCACAAAAGCAGCCATGCACTATAGCTTCGTTATCGCACCAGGAGCAAGTGAAACGATTCTTCTGCGTCTTTCTCCGGCACGCTACGACCATCCATTTAGCGATGCCGAGAAAATCTTTGCGGATCGCAAGGCTGAAGCCGATAGATTCTACCAGACCCTCAGCCAGCAGGATCTCACCGATGATGCACGCGAGGTTCAGAGACAGGCCTATGCGGGACTCCTCTGGAGCAAACAATTCTACTACTATGACATTGATGAGTGGCTGCAAGGCGATCCCGCAGGTCCACGACCACCCGATGCACGCCTCAATGGACGGAACAGCGAATGGCAGCATGTCAATAATGCTGAAATCATCTCCATGCCTGATACATGGGAATATCCCTGGTACGCCTCCTGGGATCTGGCCTTTCACTGTGTCACGCTCGCTCAGGTCGATACCGGCTTTGCGAAGCAGCAACTGATCCTTCTGCTGCGCGAATGGTACATGCACCCCAACGGTCAGTTGCCCGCATATGAATGGGCCTTTGGAGATGTCAATCCACCCGTACACGCCTGGGCCGCATGGAATGTGTATAACATGGAGAAAAGAGCCACGGGCCACGGTGACCGCGACTTCCTGGAGCGCATCTTCCACAAACTGCTCCTCAATTTTACCTGGTGGGTAAACAGGAAGGATAGCGACGGACACAATGTCTTCCAGGGCGGCTTCCTGGGACTCGATAACATCGGCGTCTTCGACCGTAGCGCCCCTCTGCCAACCGGGGGCTATCTTGAACAGTCCGATGGGACCGCCTGGATGGGCATGTACTGTCTGAATATGCTCGCCATTGCGATGGAGCTGGCACGCGAGAACCATGCCTACGAAGATGTCGCCACCAAGTTCTTCGAGCACTTTCTGTATATTGCCGATGCACTCAATAATATCGGCAAAACAGGCCTGTCGTTGTGGAACGATGAGGATGAGTTCTTCTACGATGTGCTTCATCTACCCGACGGTGCTTACGTGCCCTTAAAGGTGCGTTCGCTGGTTGGATTTATCCCTCTGCTGGCAGTAGAGACCATTGAACCGGAAGTGCTGGAGTCCCTGCCTGCCTTCAGGGGACGTATGGAGTGGTTTTTGGAGCATCGCCCACACCTGGCAAGCCTGGTCTCGCGCTGGAACGAGCCGGGAGTAGGAGAACGCCGCCTGCTCTCACTGGTACGCGGTCACCGAACGAAACGTCTCCTCAAACGAATGCTAGACCCGGAAGAATTTCTGAGTGACAATGGTATCCGTGGACTGAGCAAGTACCACAAAGATCACCCCTATATGTACGATGTCAATGGCTACGACGTCCCAGGAGGAGAGTGGGTAGTCAACTATGAACCAGCCGAGTCCACCAGCGGTCTCTTTGGAGGGAATTCTAACTGGCGCGGCCCGGTCTGGTTCCCAATTAACTACCTGATCATTGAGTCCCTGAAGAAATACCATCACTACTATGGCGATGATTTTCTTGTCGAATGTCCCACAGGGTCGGGTCAGAAACTTCATCTGAAAGATATCGCAGGGCATCTTTCATCTCGTCTCACACGTCTACTCCTGCGAGGAACAGATGGACATCGCCCGGTCTTTGGGACCAATGAAACCTTTCAGACCGATCCCAACTGGCGCGATTATCTGCTCTTCTATGAGTACTTCCATGGCGATACCGGTCAGGGACTCGGTGCCAGTCACCAGACCGGCTGGACTGGACTCGT
>DAOTTL010000481.1:0-11248 GCA_034438135.1 Ktedonobacteraceae bacterium
GACAGTAGCTAATGTCGATGACCTTCCGCTTACGTAGTTCGTAAGTTCGTCGCAGGCGGCAGAGAACAAAAAGAGCAACTGGTATGTTTTGCCGGGCTTCCGACCGGCAAAACATGCCAGTTGCTCTTTTTTAGATAAGGTGGAGTGGCTTGCCAGACCGATGCAGCAAATCGGCACCAGATGCTTGTAAGAGGGGGCGGCCTGCATAGCAGGCCGAAAGCTTTGTGTCTTGCTTTTGCAAAAGCAGGGATGACTCATATCCATCCAAAAAGGGTGGGTGGGTGGGGAGAAACGCAACTTTTGCGAAGGCCCAATTTTCTTACCTGAGAAATAATTACAAAGTAATATGCCGTGTGTACTGTTCGGGCGAGTGCACTGCTCAATTGCAATACTTCCATGGTGCGAACTGCCAGGTGGAGTATGTGGGAGGTTCCAACCTTCTTTTACTGATCAGGTGGAAGAAAGAAGGAAGAAAGGAAGGGATTACAACGTGGTTCGTAGCAGCGAACCATTTGAGCTGGTGCCAATGGGTTTTATGCGTAAGTAATGGCGGGCGTGTTCAGAACGCTCCACAGGTGATCTTCGCCTGGAATAGTGCGAAAGCAAAGAAAGGTACATTTCCATGGTTGTTAATACTCCTCAATCTGCTGAGATGGAGTCAATAAGCCGAACACACACTACGATGGTGGGGGCGTGGAGTGTTAAAGCGACTGTCACAAGCACAGGACCTTTTCCTCCTGGCATCTCCATTTTTGGTCTGATCGTCTTCACGTCAGATGGTCTGGTAACGCCTTTGAGTAGCTGCACGACTTTGAGCGTTGGAACTGCTGGTTGCGGTGTCTGGGAAGCACTGCCCGATGGAGATAAATCTTTCTCCTTCTCATTTATGGAGCATGCTATCAGAAATGGTCGATGGGAGGGCTGTAACTATGTCTACGGGCCAGTGGTTCATCTTTCCGAGGATGGTTCCGAGTTTGATGTTCCAAATATCCAGATTTTGAAACGTAATCTCAGTGGTGTCGTGGAAGCCGAGATTACAACCACCCTCCATGGGACACGTCTGGCGCTGAAGCCTCCTATGCATATGCCTCAGCAGATCGTGTAGCTCTGTTGCGGTGCGTGACTAACAGTGCGTAAGCACTGACCAGCATACACTGTTAGTCACATCTTTCCAGGCATACTGTGCAATGCCATGACTCCCTGATACAGACAGGGAAAGATTGGAGCAAATGATGAGTGCAACCCGTCGCGGAAGTCCAGTGATTACACTGGTAATTATCTGCCTTGGAACATTTCTGGTGCTGCTGGATGCTTCTAGTATCTCCGTCGCGCTACCGACAATTCAGATCGATCTCCATGCGTCCCTGTCTGACCTGCAATGGGGCGTGGATGCCTATACGCTGCCCTTTGCCATCCTTTTGCTGACCGCGAACGCCTTTGGAGACCGTTTTGGACGCAGGCGTCTGTTCCTGGGAGGATTGGTTCTGTTTCTGCTCGGCTCTCTGCTGTGCGGGTTTGCGCCGACGTTTGGTTGGCTCCTCTCAGGTCGCATCGTACAGGGCATGGGAGCTGCTGGACTTGCCTCTGGCAGTTTTTCGCTCCTATTGGCAACATTTTCTAAGACGCGCTCGCGAGCCATTGCCATCTGGTCAGTCAGTTCTGGCGCAGCTCTTCCATTAGGTACGATCGTGAGCGGTTTCCTCATCCAGACGTTTAGCTGGCCCGCTATCTTCTTTGTAAGTATGACGATTGCGCTGATCGCGCTTATCCCGGCCTGGCTATGGCTGGCGGAATCGCGATCCGCGGTAGCCCCAAAGATCGATCTGGCGGGTTTATTGTTGTTGACCGGCTGGCTTACTTGTTTGACGGTGGCTATAATTGCGAGTTCTTCTCAGGGATGGACTTCCCCATTGATTCTGGGTCTCCTGACGAGTTCAGCGTTGTTGCTGACACTATTCCTGCTGGTCGAGGCCAGAATTAGCGAACCGATGTTTCCATTGCGTCTGTTAGGACAACGTGTCTTCTCACTTGCTCAGATTGGTGGACTTGTACACGGGTTTGCGGCTCTGGGAACGATCTTTTTCTTCACTCAGTACTTTCAAGAAGTTCAGGGATATACGGTTCTGGAGGCTAGCCTGCGAACATTGCCTATTCCATTGGGTGCCTTTCTGATCGCTCCGCTGGCTGCTCGGCTGGCTGCCACTCGCTCGGGTCCAAGGTTTCCGATCGCCCTGGGGGCACTGATGGCTGGTGTCTCTTTGCTCTTTCTGACCCGCCTCTCTCCTGATACCAGTTATGCGCTCCTCTGGTGGCAGATGGGGCTGATGGGCTTTGGGTTGGGTCTTATGCTGGGTCCGTTAAATATGGCCTTGCTTTCCGCTACACCTTTAACACAGACAGGTATCGGCGCGTCCATCATGAATACCTCTCGCCAGCTTGGAACGATCCTGGGCGTGGCCGTACTGGGCGCGTTTGTTTTGCAACAGTTCTCACAAAATATTGCTCTACAGCTTACACAACGGGGCGTTCCCCGGTCGATTGGTACAGCAGTGTCAAACACACTGGCCAGTTCCGGTGCCCTGGCAGGTCATGTTCCCCAGTCACGACAATTTGCGCTTACTCAGACTGTGCTCAATCAGGCGTTTGTTGACACACTGCATGGCACATTTCTTATAGCAGGAGTGGGACTGCTTGCTATTGCTGTTCTGGCGGCGTCTCTGCTCTATCAGAAACGTCCTCAAATAGATGAAAAGATAGAAGCAACTGAAGAGCCGGAGAAGGTAGCGGCCAGCGTCATATAATTCTCTGCTTTTCTGAGAAGTTGCAAGGGTCAGACGAATCTTGTAATATCGTCGTTAGCCAGGTTGTCGCGGTGTATTGATCTCTCAAACGTCACTTGACGGGACGAAGAGCAGGAGTGCAGAGGGCGCTAGCTCTTTGCCTGAGGTCCGGGGTAGAGCCAAGGTTCTCTCCTGGTGGGGAGCGGATGCGTCAAAAGAAGTTTGACAGAGCAGTATGACCGGCAAATAAAGAGAGGGAGAAAAACTATGAGTAGTTTTCAGGGCTTTCCTCCTGAAGCATTTACATTTTTTGAGGGACTTGAGAAAGACAACACGAAGGCCTATTGGGAAGCCAACAAAGAGGTATGGGAAAACAGTATTCATCAGCCAATGGTGACTCTGCTCGAAACGTTTGAAGGGGAGTTTCCTCCGCTCCGTTTGTTTCGTCCCTACCGCGATGTGCGCTTTTCCAAAGATAAGTCGCCCTACAAACTCTCGGCGGCGGCGGCCAGCGAAACCCAGGGGAGAGGTGGGGTGGGACTCTATATCCAACTGTCCTCTGAGGGGCTTATGGTGGCCTACGGGGCTTATACGATGAGGCCAGATCAATTGGTGCGTTTTCGTGCGGCTATTGATCATGATCTGTATGGTGCTCAATTTGAGAAGCTGCTCGCCACGCTGGCGGATCAGTCTTTGCCAGTGACCTGTGGAGGCGAGGCACCTTTGAAAATGGTTCCTCAGGGCTACGCCAAAGATCATCCTCGCATTGACTTGCTGCGCTGGAAAGGGGCAGTCATCATTAAAGAATTCAGTGCTGCTGAGGGATGGCTGCACACACCGCTGGTTGTTGATAAAGTCAGGGCAATCTGGCACGGGTCAGAACCTCTCCAGGACTGGCTTGAGAATCATGTGGGACCCACCAATGTGTCCGTTGAGAAAGCTGGTAGCCGTCGATCGCGTTGAACCGATTGTGCACTGTTGGCTGGGTGCTCTGCTTTTCTCCACTGCACCCACCATCGCACCAGTGCGATGTATGATAACCATACTTACCGGGAACTGCTATTCAGTTCCTGGTATGGCCGCATGTAGACATTGAGAGGAGTCTTTTCTATGCAGGAACATCCCGTCACATCAGAAGAGCGTTTTGCAATGATTGTTGCAACCCTTCAAAGCTTACCGGGCGTTACCCCGCCGTCGATAGGTCCTCAAGCACGCAGGTTCAGCGGTCTGGGACTGAAAATCCATGCTAAAACTTTCGCCATGCTCAGTAAGGATAACCTCATATTGAAGCTTCCCCAATCACGAGTGGATACGCTCATTGCCGAGGGATATGGAGAACGCTTTAATCCTCGTCGTGATGGACGGCTCATGAGGGAATGGATCAGCATCGAGCTAGCGTATGATGAGGAATGGCTGTCTCTGGCCAGAGAAGCAATGGAGTTTGTCAACCCACTTAAAGTTGCGACAGAATAGGACAGATGAGGAGGATCTCTGATGTATCAATGGTGGGGTTCCCATGCCTTTGACATATCCTGGAAAGAGCTACAGGTTGGTGACAGAGTGAGGGTAAGTGGAAGCAATGAAGCTGGACAATTGATAGAGATCAGTGAGATAGGGGACTACATGGTACAGTTTGACAATGGCTTCATTTGTGGGTACGACGAAGACATGCTGTCCAAAGCAGACGCATCCTCCTGAAAAACTGCCCAATCACGGCTACAAGGGGGAAATCCCTCCTATGAGTGGAGAGAAGAGTGGGTGGTGGACTTCCCCTTGCCATCGTTATACTTCCCTTCAGAGAGACTTGATAGAGAAAAGTGTGTATCCTCAAGGAGGTCAAAGATGGCAATACTACAGAACGAACACCCCAAACGAATAACACCATATTTTGTGCACCCACGTGAGTATGAGCACCAGGCTATCTATCGTGGGTATCTCTTTGGCTCTTTCCGCCTCTTTCATAGAGAGGAGCCAATGGGAGAGATGATGCAGAGACGCAATAAGGCTCGTTTAATCCTCAAATGGTTCCTGCTTAATCCAGGTAAGCTTGGCTCTGCTGATGAGTTTATGGATCTTTTCTGGCCTGAGGTCTCTGCCGAAAAAGCTATTGGAAATTTTTACGTAACAATGCATTACCTGCGCCACATGCTTGAACCAACCTTGCAAGCCAGAAAAGAATCCACCTTCATTCATCGTAAACCTAATAATTTCTACTGGTTTCAGATGGATGAACATTGGTGGACGGATACAAGTGATGTCGAGATGCTCTTCCAGAGAGCACGCGAGTACGATGTGCGTGGAGATGACCAGAGAGCTTTGTACTACTATCGCAAGATCGCTGATTACTGCAACCATGGCTTTTTGCCAGAGGACATGTCTTCAGACTGGCTGGTACCTTATCGTCGCCGCTACAAACATATTCACTTGCAGGTGCTGACACGTTTGATACAGCTTTATACTCAGAGGGATGAATTAGAAGAGATGTTGGAGTATGCTTATCAGACACTACTGATTGATCCCTATAGTGAGGTTGCGACCCTGGTGATTGTCAATGCACATCTGCAACAGGGAAATGTTTCTATTGCTCAACACAAGTTGGATACTTTCTGGAGTTCTCTCCAGCGAGATCTGGGGCTTCGCCCTAACAAAGAATTGTATATGCTACGTGAGCGTATTCGTACGGCCAGCAGCCAGACTGTTTAACACGACTGCACCGCAAGCCTCCTCTCCCCGGAGAAAAAGAGAAACAGATGATTTTGCAAGCAGCTTCGCTGCTTGCAAAATCATCTGTTTTCCTGAAAAGGGGAGCGACTTTACAAGTCGCAGAAACATCAGGGATGACTCATGTCATCAACATTCTTTTAGGGGGAACCGACAGAGTTTGTGGTCCACTCAAAAGGTCCTATTGAGCGATACTTCTGATAACGCATCTCCAGTAGTTGTTCAAGAGGAACCTGTTGTAACTCCGCCAGATTTTTTTTGATAGCCGCTTTCACATTCTCGGCAGCCAGATTTAGATTATGATGTGCACCCCCTAAAGGTTCCGCAATCACATCATCAACCAGTCCCAGCGCCTTCAACTCACGTCCCCCGATGCGCATGGCATCAGCCGCCTGCTGTGCAAACGAAGTGGAGCGCCAGATAATCGACGCCGCCGACTCAGGAGAGGTCACCGTATAAATGCCAAACTCCATAATCAACACACGGTCCGTCACACCCAGAGCCAGAGCACCACCACTGCCACCCTCACCAATCACAATCGCCAACATTGGTACCTGTAGCCGTGACATCAAGTAGAGATTGGATGCGATTGCCTGCGCCTGACCTCGCTCCTCATCCTCAAGACCCGGGAAAGCTCCCTGCGTATCAATCAGATTAACCACTGGAATACCGAATTTCTCTGCCAGCTGCATCAGGCGTCCCGCTTTGCGAAAGCCTTCAGGGTGTGGCATTCCATGATTGTAGTACTGCTTATCCTTCATAGTGCGCCCCTTCTGGTGGCACACAAACATCACCGTCTCACCATCAACCTGGGCCAGACCCCCCAGAATAGCATGATCATCCCCGAAGGCCCTATCTCCACAGAGTTCAAAGAAATCGTCAGTAATCGTTTGCAGATAATCAAGCGAGTGAGGACGGTCTTTATGACGGGCTACCTGCACCGTTTGCCAGGAGGTCAGTCCCCGGTAGATCTCCTCAGTTTTGCGACGCAAATCGCGTTCCGCTTCCTGGAGCTGACGATGTTCCTCAGGCTTCAGCCGATCACCCTTCTTCTGTAAGGTCAGAATTTTTTTCTCTAAATCGGCAAGCGGTTTCTCAAATTCCAGGTCGTAGGCCATTGCTCTCCCCTATCTGATTGGCTACTTGCAGGTGCGAATTTTTCATGGCCCATGGACGCGCCTGAGGAGCATACAAACGTAAGAGGCGGGCCAGGGTTTCGCGCAGTTTATGACGTGGCACGACCGCATCAAGCATGCCATGCTGGAGAACAAACTCAGAATTAACCGTACCCTCAGGGAGCTTAATATGCATAAATTGTTCGATTACACGTGGTCCCGCAAACCCCACCAGCGCCCCCGGCTCGGCTAGAGAAACATCACCTAACATCGCGAAACTGGCAGTCACACCACCTGTTGTCGGATCTGTCAGGAGGCTGAAATAAGGTTGCCCAGCCTCTCCCAGTTTTGCCAGAGCAGCCGCAGTCTTCGCCATCTGCATCAGAGCAAAGGTTCCCTCATGCATACGCGCCCCACCAGAGGCCGAAGCTACCAAAACTGGCATTTTTCTTTCAATGCCCAGCTCAATCGTGCGAGCAATTTTCTCACCTGCCACAGAACCCATACTCGCGCCCAGGAAGCGGAAATCCATGATAGCCAGAGCTAGAGGTAGTCCCTCAATCTGCGCATACCCACTGATCACCGCCTCATTCAGGCCGGACTTTATCGTCTCTTCTCTTAGCTTATCAGGATAGGTTTGAACCTCATCCTTCGAGCGTTTCACAAAATGAAGAGGGTCACTGGAGACCATCTCGGCATCGGTCTCCACAAAGCTGTCAGCATCAGTTAGCAACTCAATTCTTTCCTGAGCGGTCAGCTTAAAGTGATAGTTGCAGCGCATGCAAACTTTGTGGTTCTTTTCCCATTCCCGTGCCAGCAACATCTCTTTGCACTTGGGACATTTTTCCACTAGATTGCCCGTAGTTGTGCGCGGCGGCTGGAAATTACCAGTTGTCGTTTGCCCTGTTGGAGGTATTGCGGCTTCTTTGGCCATGCGAGAACTCCCTCCCTGTCAGTCTTGTGCAAAGAGTGCGGCTACAAAACTCTGTGGATCGAACGGAGTTAGATCCTCGATTTTTTCGCCTGTACCGACAAATTTAATAGGAACGCCAAGATCATCAGTCACAGCAAATGCAAAGCCACCTTTGGCCGTGCCATCGAGTTTTGTGATAATAACTCCCGTCAGGCCGATATCTTCCGCAAATTTGAGTGCCTGTATCAATGCATTTTGACCTGTTGTAGCATCAATTACCATCAAAAGTTCCTGAGGTCCCTCTGGTAAGAGTTTCTGAACAACCTTATTCAGCTTTTTAAGCTCTTCCATCAGATTATATTTTGTATGTAGACGGCCAGCTGTGTCCACCAACAAAACATCGCAGCCACGAGTTTTGGCAGCCTGGATCGCATCGAAGACCACCGCCCCAGGATCAGAGCCGGGATTCTGGCTGATCACAGGAACATCCGCTCGTTCGCCCCAAACCTTCAACTGATCAATAGCCGCTGCTCGAAAGGTATCTGCCGCGGCCAACATCACCTTATGGCCCTCGCTCGTCAGAAGTCGAGCCAATTTGCCAATACTGGTTGTCTTGCCTGAGCCATTGACGCCAATGACCAGAATCACAGTTAACGGAGATTGTTGCGCGAAACGCAGAGGTGAAGGTTTACCAAGCAGGCGTGTCAGTTCTTCTCGTAGAGCCTGCTGTACTTGTTGGGCCGTTCGCATCTGCTCCGCACTGGCTCGTTGATGCAATCGCTCCATCAACCATGTGCTGGTACCAGGACCAACATCTGCCAGCAGGAGAGCCTCCTCTAACTCTTCCCACATCTCGTCCGTAATCGGAATCGGCTTTTCAATCTCGCCACCAGCACTCTGACCGCCAAAGCGGCTGAAGAACTGGCGCGTGCGGCTCAAACTTTTTTTGAAAGGATTAAAACCCTGCTCTATCTCAGTAGTTTTCTCTACGCTCTCCTGAGCGACTTCTGAAGTCGCCTTGGGTTCCTCTTTCGCTCTCTGCCCGAAAAATCGATTGAGCACGTTCGTTCTGACTCTCTTTCCGAGTGCGCTCTCTTACGAACACACACGCTCACTTCGACTGCTACCAATGAATTACGTTTAGACCAATAAGTCCACAAAATAGTATAAAACATCGAAGCAAGTAAGACCCCGGCGTGGGCCGGGGATCACGCGCTGTTGCGATAGAGTGCCTGGCGACCCTCGCCGGGGAACAAATAGTGCTTCAGAAAAAGAAGAGGCAAAATGCAAAGGACAAATAATTTTGCCCTTTGGCCTTGCCTCTCGTTGTTTGCCTCACATCGGCTCACAAAATGACAGCTCCTTGGCTAAAGCCAGAGATCTCAAGAAATGCAGAGTCTTCAAGCTTGCATTCTCCCAAGGCTGACTCTCGCCCTGTATCTGAAAACCAGGGACGCTTTCGCCGTATCTGTGAGAGAGGCCGAGTGTTCATATTTCCTGTCAAGAAAATGAACGTCCGGTCAGAGTGTCTATTGCCGATTAGTGCGATACGAGTGAAGCGACCCATCACTGATGGGTTCATTGATGATAATGTCGCCGTTACGGATTTTGATGTTGTAAAGACACGAAGGGTTGGTGCAAACCCAGGCCTTGTACTCAATGGAAGCTCCCTGGCTGCCGAAATCCGAAAGCGGAACCAGATCACCTTCACTACACTTGCGACACCGAGGAAATGCATTCTCCACGAAATCGCCTCCTTCCTTCTTACGAGGAACAGTATTCGCCCACCTGACCGCACAATTTGGCGAGGTTTGGCGAGAAGTAAGCCGAGGGGGAGCCTCCGCCGCTGCATCCGCGTCCCCACAGCAGTTCTACATGATCTCTGCCTTCGCTATAATATCACAAATTAGTTCTTGTGTCAGCAGGCTTATGAAGTTTTCTTCATCTATGCCACTGGCGAGCTATGTATCCAGCAGACTATTTCTCATAATTCGGCTGGTGAACTGCTTACATTCCTAGCATAACAGGTGCTCCAATTTCCGTCAAGCTTTCATGTACTTACATGTATGATTTCTTTGCCTGCTTGCGTAAATTTCCTCATGATCTGGAAATATCTTCGTGTGAAATTGCTCGGGGTGCAGACGCTTCTCCTCAAGTTCCAGGCGTTTCTGCCGACTATAATATCTGTGAAAAATTCTCTCGGAGCTTCTCTCCGTTGCTTTTAGCTATTTTGTTTTGCATTGGAACGAGCTGTTGCCTCTTGCCTGCGGGGCGCTTTGGCACGATTGTTGCGATATATGACAGTAGAAGTCTATTTCTGAACAAAAAGATAAGTTGATTGAATTTTCTGTAGAAATATTAGCTACATACGAGTCTATCATATGGCTTTAGTGCGTTTCGGTTTAGAAGGAGTTACTGGTATGGGCAAGCAAGTTGTTAAAGTATGTGTGGATCGTTCGCTGAGCAGCGTGTCAACTGGTACGGAGAAGAAGAGTTCTGCCAGGGAGCGCTCGGCTTATGCGCTGAGTGATTTGTATGCCGAACCAGATGTGGCGGATGCGTTGGATGAAGAGAAGGAAGATGAATGGGAGGATCAGTCTGACGAGAAACAGCAACGAGGCGTGGCTGATGATGCTGTCAAGCAATATTTAAAGGAGATTGGCTCTTATCCCTTGCTGACTGCGGAGCAGGAACTGGCTCTGGCTGAACGTGTAGCCAATGGGGACGGTCTTGCTCGCAAGAAGCTAATTGAGGCCAATCTGCGCCTGGTGGTGAGCATCGCCAAGCGCTATTCTAATCAAGGACTGCCCCTGTTGGATATGATTCAGGAGGGCAATATCGGTCTTATGCGGGCCGCTCAAAAATTTGATTATAAACGAGGCTTCCGTTTCAGTACTTATGCAACGTGGTGGATCCGCCAGGCGATCAGTCGCTCAATCGCGGAACATTCCCGCACAATTCATATTCCTGTGCATGTCGTAGAATTAATATATAAAATCAAGCGTATTGCCCGACGTATTTATCAGGAGCAGGGCATTGAGGCTCTGCCAGAACAATTGGCGGCTGAGGTCGGCCTGACGAAAGAGCGTGTGGTGGAGCTGTTGAATGTATCCGATCAACCTATTTCTTTGGATGCTCCTATGGCCGACGATGAGCAGTATCATCTAGCTGATACCCTTGAGGATGACAGTATGATGGCTCCCGCTGATCAGGTTTCACAGCAGGTTCTGCGTGACAATCTAGAACAGGCAATGACTATTTTAAATCCTCGCGAACGCACTATTATCGAAATGCGTTATGGCTTACAAGATGGACATTATCATACCTTGGATGAGGTGAGTACCGAGTTTAAGCTGACCCGTGAACGTATTCGCCAGATTGAGGTGAAAGCTTTGCGCAAACTGCGCTATCCTGAACGCTACTATGGTCTCCGTGAATATGTGCAGGCATAATTATCTCTGGTATTTATGAGCCATTCCTGACTTTCTTGCGGCTTGAAAAGCCGTCCCTCCCCTCCGAAAAAAGAAGAAGTGAGGCTGGTTGGCGGGGCACATGCCCCGCCAACCAGCTCGCTTCTTCTTAAGAAAAGTGGGTGAGGTAGCCTGCTTACAAGGAGAGGTTTCTTGCCAATCTTCTGCGTCAGCCTGGCAGGCCACCCCGCCCCATTTAAACAAGAGCAACTGGTGTGTTGTGGCGCATTCGCGCCACAACACACCAGT
>DAOTTL010000482.1:0-37050 GCA_034438135.1 Ktedonobacteraceae bacterium
TGCTTTTGCAAAAGCAGGGATGACTCATAGTGTTCTCTAACTGACCAGATCTTCGGTGAACCAGACCCAGCCAGTGGGGTCTACATAGATGCCAACTCCGACGCGATGGAGCGTCGTGCTCGTCAGGTGGATGCGGTGCCAGCCGTCCGGTGGCTCATTGATCATGCTCTCCTGTACGGCATAGACATTCGCCCAGGGAGGACTTGAGGGACCGGCCTCGCCGATGCATTCGCCACAATCGCTATAGCCAGCAAAGCCCTCATCAGCGATACGCGTACACTGATCCTTCCCATCGGGACAGGTATGGCTAAAACCACAATGATACATATTCCAACTATGGAGACGCGCTCCCCCTGCCAGCGTATCGTTCCAGGCAAAGGCCGGGAGTCCACGCTGAGCACGATCCAGGTTAATCTGCTGGAAAAGCTGCTGGGTGAGTTGCACATCAAGAGCTGTTGGTGCAGGCGGTGAGCCGTAGGGGGCCGCACCTGATCCTGTCGTTGGAATATTACCAGGAGGTGCGCTACTCGCGGGAGGAGCCGTAAGAACAGACGTAGGAGTAGGAGTGGCAATACTCTGGACAATCGATAGACCGGGAGTAGGCGTAGGATGGAGATCTATAGCAAGGTTATCGCCAGTCACAGGCTGCGAAGGTAGTTTCTGGCTTAATTGTCCGCAAGCTGCAAACAGCGGTAGCAACAAAAGTAAAGAGACAAGATACCAGAACTTTTTATGCACTGTAGCGATACTCCTCAATGAGTTACAAAAAACATTTATATATTTCAGTGTAACACACGGTCCATAGAAGGGTATGCACGCGCTCATATAGCTGGTACTTTTGGAAAGCCCGTGAGATCTGGTAATGTGGGTTGTTGAGTTTTTAGTAGATACGAGTCATAACGACAGCGGTCATATCGTCTGGTTTGGCACGAATAGTCACAAGACGTTCCTGGCGAGAGCGTATTTGTGAATGTTCAACCAGATAGAAAGCGGCCCGGTCGCGTGGCGTGTGGCGCAAGATATTTTCGATCTCCTGATCGGTCAAGTTATCATGAATACCATCAGTACAGAGAAGTACGCGGTCCCCAACCGTGATATCTGTCTGATCAACGTGGATGACAGGTCGGAGCGGACCTCCCAGGGCCTGAGTGATACCTCCACGATGCCTGAAATAGCTTAACTCCAGTTCATTTAGTTCAGAGGTATGCATAGCCTGGTCGATACGCCTGGCATCGTCCTCAGACATCATCTGATTCTCAACGAGCCGACCGAGAAGACCATCATCAGTTGTCAGACGGCGAAGCGGTCCGCGCTCCGGTAGCAGATAAATGCGGCTATCTCCCACGTGCGCATAGAACATACGGAGACCGTTCTTACTGCGACAGAGAGCTGCCATAGCAACAGTGGTAGCCAGATCGGTCGTGCCAGCCTGTTGAGCGCCCTCAGTACGCACCGACTCATCAGTATATTCTATGAGTTGTTGGAGCGATTTATCAAGGTCAGTGTTAGCACACATCGCCAGCGGTTGGCGAGTATAGTAGTGCTTGTTAAACTCACGCAACCTCTGCTTCCAACGCTGGAGGGCGGACCTTCTGGCAGTTTGAGAGGCAATTTCCCCCGCTGCACTCCCACCGACCCCGTCAAAAACCGCCAGCATACCACTGGCCTGATCGATGAGAAAACTATCTTCATTGCGTTGAATATGACGTTCACAAGGAACGCTATAGCCAGTCACCAGAAAGGGGAGATGTGGTTGAGCATGCCGGCTTGCGCTACTCGATGTTCTCAAAGCGTAAGCGACCTCGGAGGGATGCCGATAAAGGCTTCCTGGAGGAAACGCATAGTTATGTTGATGCTCTTCCGACATCAATGTCGAGTACTCCTTGTAAATGTTCTGATTATCTAGCTGATTTTTTGATTGTAACACATGCTTCTCACATTTTTATACTGTTTAACATTGAGTTCTTGATATGGTAGCGGGTTTGACACCAGATTATATGTGATCGCAAGTATAGCAGAAATGGGCAGAAAAAGAAAAGAGAATTATCTCACAAATTTTCCTACATTCTTCTCCCAATTCCTCTCAACCTGCTCATTTTAACCTGCTCATTTTCTTTTCTTCTATTCTGGGCACAGAATGCACAATAGAGCATTGTCTGTTTCAGAGTATCTCTTTACAGTCTACCACAAATAAAGTACGATCACAGATCTCAAATCAGATGGGCAATGCGCAGGAAATTTTCAAAAAGGAGACGAGTATGCTCGTGATAGGTATCTTTGTACTGCTTCCATTCTTGCTCCAGCCGGGCAGGAGCTTCCTCAGAACCAAGGGTGTCGGCGATATCTCTAGTAAATTCGGGAAAGTAGATCCATTCGTGAACGATTTCATTATTAAGCTCGATATGAAATTGTAGACCATAGATGTGTTGACCATAGCGGAAGGCCTGGTTGGGTACGTCGTGACTGCTGGCCAGGAGAGTGGCTCCGACAGGAAGGTCAAAAACGTCTCTATGCCAGTGAAAAGCCAGTTGATGGCCAGGCAGACCCCTAAAAAGCGGATCGCCCTGTCCAACATCGGTTAGCGGGATGCGAAAGAAGCCCAGTTCGGTGAGGTGATGCTTTCGAACGCTGGCATCGAGGGTACTGGCGAGAATCTGGGCACCCAGACAAATACCCAGGATAGGCAGATCCATCTCGATGGCCTGACGAAAGGCGGCTTTCTCTTTCAGCATGTACGGCTCCTGCTCGTCTTCATAGACATGCTGAGGACCACCCATACTTATGATCGCCTGATAGTTTGCAAGCTCAGGAAGTTCCTCTTGCACAATATCCACAGTATCGCAGGCTATTTGATTTTTTTCTAAAAGCTCTGATAGATAACCTGGCGGGTCATCCCAGATGTGTTGGAGTGCCAGCACACGCTTCATTTTCGAAACCTTCCAAAGCTCAAGAAAGAATTACTCCTCTCTCTTGCTCTTCATCGAAGAAAATGGATACACCCAGGCTCTTTTTTTCTTTACGGGACCGTTGTTCTTGCCTTCTGCTACGTTCATAGCGGAAGGCAAGAACAAGTGTTTTGAGGAGCTTTCTTTTAGAAGATAGCTCGTTCGGTGTCCGAATCGAAAAGATGAATATGGTCTGTATCCACCTGCATGCTTACAGGTCCGCCAGCTCTGACGCTTGAACGTGGGCTGAGGCGAGCATGGAAGTTTTTGTCGCCAGTAGTCAGGTAAACTTGAAGTTCGTTGCCCAGATTCTCAACTACGTCAACTTTGGCATTAATTGTTGAGTTATTTTTCTGCTCGGGTGGAACCAGTTCAATATCCTCCAGGTGTTCAGGACGAATACCGAAGGTGAGGTTGCGTTCGGCAACTTCGCGAGCCTTGGTGATATAGAGAGGGGGAACGTTAATAGAGCCAACGTTTTCAAGCTCAATCCTGGTTGTGTCCCCATCATTGACGACATGAGCGTTCGGAAAAAAGTTCATAGCTGGGGAGCCGATGAAGCCAGCGGTGAACAGATTTGCGGGATGATCGTAGAGTTCCTGAGGGGAACCGAGTTGTTGAACCAGTCCCGCGTTGAGAACCGCGATACGTGTTCCCATGGTCATTGCTTCGATCTGGTCGTGGGTAACATACACAAACGTTGTCTGTACCCGCTGGTGAATGCGGATGATCTCAGCACGCATCTGAACACGGAGCTTGGCGTCCAGATTGGAGAGCGGTTCATCCATAAGAAATACCTGTGCATCTTCACGAGCGATGGCACGTCCAAGAGCAACGCGCTGACGCTGACCGCCGGAGAGTTCTTTAGGTTTACGGGCCAGAAAGTTTTCCAATCCCAGGATGTCCGCGGCTTCGTGGACGCGCTTCTGAATCTGATCTTTCGGTACATGGCGTAGTTTCAGACCAAAAGCGATGTTGTCGAAAACGGTCATGTGGGGATAGAGGGCATAGTTTTGAAAGACCATAGCAATATTGCGGTCTTTGGGGTCAACGTTGTTGACAACTCGATCACCGATGACGATCTCACCCTCGGTGGCCTCTTCCAGACCTGCAACCATACGCAAGCAGGTGCTCTTGCCACAACCGGAGGGTCCTACCAGTACGAGGAATTCTTTGTCTGCGATGTCGAGATTGATGTCATGTACGACTTCGACTTTGTTGAAAAACTTGTAGACATGGTTAAATTGGACACGAGCCATGAAGGTCACTCCTTTTCGCTCGCGTAACAGGCCACTTAACATGGGCAACAGCGCACCATGTGGACATACATCCCTGCCTATTACACTTCATTTTCGAGCTTTTGCTTAATGCCATCTTTGCATCTACTAAATAGATGGGAGTCAAAGCGGCCTCTTGCACAACTCTTGCAAAGGCTCATGGAAGTTCTTTCCATGAGTCATCAAAAGGTGCTGAATGCAAGTATAGCATATAGAACCCTATGAAAACTAGTGGTTGCAAATAAAGCTCCAGGCTTTCGGCTCCCCCCATGAGTTTAGGATGAGTTGGACGCGTGGTGGCCTTCGCCACCGCGCGTCCAACTCATCCTTTTTTTGAACCAGGGTGGGTCTCCCAGAGAATTACATAGCCCTGGCAAGGGGATATTCTGGTCTGCCAGAACAAATTATTTCGACCTGCCAGCACTGACCAGGTTCCAGGAGAAGAGGCCAGACAAAGGTCAGACAACTTCCCTGGTGGTTGCGTTCGAAACCGGCTTCGGAACCTGTGACAGTTTCAATTGAATAGCGCCAGAGGGTTGCGGGTTCACTGAACGCAAAGCCCATATCTTGCCCAAGCCAGTTATTACCTATATGAAACACCTCTACCTGCTCTACTTCACCCTCGCTATCAAAATACGTATCCTCCAGAGATTGCGTTGGGAAACGGTAATAGGCCTGGTCGTTGTGACCACCTCCGAGCAGATGCATATTCCATTCGCAGGCAAAACGAGTTTGCAGCCTTACCTGACTGCCGTTCTGGATCGTATAGCGTACAAGCAGTTTTTCCTCGTTAGAGGGAACGAAAAGAGTCTTGGTAAGATGAATGGATTGAGGCTCCAGCGCACCGTAGCGGCGTACCAGTCCGTCACGTTCAAATGTAGCGGTGATACCCAGATTATCCTGTTCGACCGCGACCTGATAGGGCTGTTCGACAAAGTTTCCCAGCTCTTCCCAGTCTCCACGGGTAAATTTTTCCAGATTGGTTGACGGTGCGAGAAAATGATCGATCAAACTGGCCCGTCGATATCGATCGACGACCAGCAAACGGTCCAGATCAGGTTCTTTCGTGCGCACAGTAGTATGTGGCGAACCAGGAACATCCTCAGGCTGAACCCCTGAGTCCGCTGCATGCTTCCGCCGTTCACGTTCGTGTTCACGCAAAATCTGATGATAGCTTTCCTCATGCCGGTTCATCACACAGAGCAGATTGTGCATACTACGGCGCATATCCCACTCGAAAAGTGTACCGCCTCGTTGGGGATCAAGATAGAGATTTTGCTGATCGCTCTCAATGAGTAGTTCCTCACGACTATCCCGATCGAAATCGGTAAATTCATAGCTCTGCCAGGAACCTTCTCCCTGGATAGCGCGATGGGCGGCATTCTCGGCCTTGAGCAGATGGTGATAGATGGCTGAACGCACATGACCCATGTAGATGCCGCCAAAGAGACCGTGCCAGTAGGTGTCGTTGGCCTGAGCTTTCCACAGATGAACCAGACCATGCTCCTCGCTCGCGCCCGCCTTATACACGGCATCGTGGACGCGTAACATCTTTTTATGCTGATTGTTCACTTCGGGATAGCGCGTCATAAAGTTCCGCCAGAAGCCGCCGCGCATGAACTGAAGCAGGTTGTGCTCACTTTCGGCCTCCAGACGGTGGAGCAGTTGACCAAAGGTGTATGACTTGTGCGAGGGGAGGGACCATTCGGTCATCTCGATATATGAGGATGTAGGGATGTAAACCCGCCCCAGGGCGGGATAGTTGCGAGCGTATTCGCTCAGCAGGGTCATATGGAGCCAGGAGCTTTCTTCTTCCAGAGCGTTAAAAAACTCTTCAACCCATCCTGGATGGTTATCTTTGCCCCAGCAGTACTCACGCGTATCTGGCCAGCTCCCAAATTTCTCACCATCGTCACCCATGACGAGAATGCGCTCACCGCTCGTAGTGGTCAGGGAGCGTAAAAGATCGATGGTCTCCTTCACAGGACGCCAGGGAACGGTATAGCGCAGTTCTTTGCTGGTGGCAAAAATCTTGATGACAGGACTCTGATCCTCGGTCGCATAGTACCCATAGAGGTCTTGATCCTCCAGACCAGCACTTTTCAGATGAATATCGTCCAGAATAGTCCACTCAATCCCGGCTTTGTGCAGTAACGAGGGTAAATTCGGTTCCCAGACGCGCTCAGCCAACCACATACCACTCACCTTACTCGCAAACTCCTGCTCAACCCTCGTACTCAGGCGATGAATCTGGCCTAGCTTGTCCGCATCAGGAATAGCGGGCAGAACAGGCTCATAATAGCCTCCGCCAACCAGTTCCACCTGTCCCCGCTTTACCAGAGCCGCAACACGTCGTAAAAACTCAGGATGCTCGTCACCCAACCAATCTAACAAAGAGCCAGTATAGTGAAGTGAGACACGTATGCCGGGATGGCGCTCCAGTGCTTCGATAAACGGAAAATATGCTTCCTCGTACACCTGCTGAAAAACCCAGGGAAAGTTGCCCACAGGCTGGTGATTGTGAAATAGTAGCCCAAGCTGAATGCTTTTCGTCTGCCCGCTATTCATAAACCCTCCCTCTGCCAGGAACACCTGTGCATGCCAATGAGACACGCGCTAAAACACATGAACTCTCTCTTTTCACCTATCAGGGCTTTCCAGTTTCTATGGAAGAGCAAAGTTGCGAAGTCAGCCACTCTTTTGTCAGAATTCGCTTTTTTCAAGAAAAACTTCTTTCTTTCTCTGTTGCCCGCTCTACAGAATAAGCAAGAGAGAACTGGAATATCCTGTTTTATAGACAATCAGGAAGATCGTTCAACTCTGATTGCGTATGGTAAAAATTCTCGCATGCATAGAAATGATTTGCAAGCAGATAAAGAACCTTCTATTTATTGTTCGGTTTGATTATACTTATTATTGGGTGTGTATCTCTTTTTAAGCTTGCGACAGGGCTTCTCAAAAAGTCGCTTTTCAGCCGTTGCCAGACCTCTCCCCAGGGAAAAAAAGAGGCTCGGAGGCAGCGCGGTCGCGCTGCCTCCGAGCCTCCAAAAAGGGTGAATGGGCGGGAAAAGAACGACTTTTGAGAAACCTTGAACCTTGCGACCTTTGGCATATCCACGCTGAGGAACTCACTTCAACAGGAGGCTATTATATGCAAGGAAAAGCTTCATTTGTGCTACGTTTTGTAGCATCTGCCGCGCTTCTTTTCTTACTTACGCTGCTGTTCGCGCCTGCTGTATTTGCGGCTGTCAGGTCTCCCAAAAGTTCTACTGTAATTGGGCCAAAAACCTATTATCTGGCGATTGGAGATTCGCTGGCTTTTGGCTACCAGCCGGATCTGGATTGGGCACATGGGTACTCCACCACCTTTTTCAATGATTTGAAACTCCATCGAGGTAAAGATTATGTCAACTTTGCCTGTCCCGGTGAGACGACGAAGACAATGATCTATGGTGGGTGTCCATTTCCAGTTTTACGCAAGCATCTGTATGTCGGCGCACAGTTGAGTGCTGTAGTAGATTATCTACACAAGCACGCGGGTCAGGTCAGTCCCGTAACGTTAGATATCGGGGCGAACGATATGATACCTGACCTCGATGCTTCAAAGTGTACGATCAGTGCTAACTGGCAACGGGATCTGGCGACGATGGATACAAATCTGACCCGGACCATTCTGCCAAAAGTGGCAACAGCGATGACGGTCAACGGTCACATGACCGGAGATCTGCTGGTAATGAACTATTACGATCCATATCAGAACAATTGTCCCAATACAGTTCCCTATGTTGAGCAGCTCAATAAACACCTGGCAACAGATGCAGCCAGCTATGCAACTATGGTGGATGTATTTGGAGCTTTCGGAGGGGCGGCTCACCCCAACGCACATCTCTGCACCTATACATGGATGTGCACAACCTTCAAAGATATCCATTGCAAAGATGCTGGCTATCTGGTAATTGCCAAGGCCTTTGAGCAAGCTATTGGATATTAGCATACCTCTGCTTTTGCAAAAGCAGGGCAAAAGGCTTTCAGCCTGCTTTGCAGGCCGCCCCACCCCTTTTTCCTAAGAAGAAGCGAGGCTGTGTGGCGGGGCATTCGTCCCGCCACACAGCCTCGCTTCTTCTTTTACCAGGGAAGAGGGGCTTTACAAGCCACTGAAACATCAGCAATCACCTACATCAAGGGTTCATTTCCAGCATGCGATGATAGAGATCTTGTTGGCGGGCGCGAGCTGCACTGTATATGGCGTGTCGGGCAGGATCTGGCTGGACAACTTGAGGAACTTCAGGGGCAAGCTGCGCAAGGTCCGGCATGAGACCGAGCGTTTCCAGGGCGAGCAGGGCCACGCCACACGCCGAGGCCTCGGTACTTCCTGAGAGTTCGAGGGGACTGTTCAATGTGTCGGCGAGGATCTGACGTAGCGCACTGGATTTGAGCAGAGTCGCACCGCTGACGATCAGACGGGGCTGAGTTACCTGCGAGCTGAGGGTGTGGCGAAGCTGATCGTAGATATGACTGAGCTGAAAGACGATAGATTCAAGGGCGGCCTGGACGATCTCGATTGGTGTGCTGTGCAGAGATAGACCGCTAATGGTCATATGGGCGTTGATATGCCAGCCAGGCGAACGCTCACCAGCCAGCAGGGGTAGAATTGTCAGACCGTGCGAGGCGGGTTTCAGTTGCTCAAGCTGCTCCTCCATTTTCTCTGGCTCTGGCAACTGCAAGGTTTGTCTGAGCCAGGCGTACATGTTGCCCCCCTCGCTCAAAGCACCGCCGAGAAGGGCACGTTGTTTGTTCACGAAATAGAGCCAGAGACCTGACTCCGTTATTGCCTGTTCAGCAGGGACAACGACGCGGATAGCGCTGGAGGTTCCCATTGTAATGGCCCAGGTAGAGGAGTTGGCACATCTTGAGCCAATGTTGGCGGCAGCTCCGTCGCCGACAGCCGGGAACCAGGGAACTTCATTGAGCGCAGGCCAGCGCGTCGCAAATTCCGAACTGAGTCCTCGCGTAGGATGGGAAAAATCTTCAATTGAAGAGAAAGTGTCCGGCGTAAGGTGCAAAAGCTGTAACAGTTCGCTATCCCACGTAAAAGTGTGCAGGTTTAACAGACCGGTCCCGGAGGCCATAGAGAGACTACAGAGAGAGTGGCCGAGCAGACGCGCATGCATATATTCGCCAAAGGAGACGTAGTGGACAGCCTTCTGGGCGATCTCGGGCTGTGTACTGGTCAGCCAGTAGATCTTTGCCGGCCAATAGCTTGTATGGAGTCGAACCCCTGTGCGCTTATGAATAGCGGTTTCGTCGAGCATGGTACGCAATTTGATGGCAGCCTGCTGCGGACGAGTATCCTCCCAGGTCATAAGCGGCATCAATGGATGACCGGAGGCGTCGAGTGGCAGAAGGGTATGCCAGAAGGTCGAGGTTGCCACCCCGACGATCTGCTTTGCACGTTCGCCAGCTTTGAGCAAAACTTCGTCGATCGTTTTCGCGACCAGATCAAGGAGAAAATCGGCCTCGACCGAGGCCTCACCCTCCTGCGAGGTTGTCAGTGTATAGGTCATTTGGGCACGAACATCGTGCTCAGCTACGCCATTCGCGTCGTAGAGTATGGCACGGGTCGAAGAGGTACCAATGTCCAGCGCGAGTATGTATGATTGCGTCACGACTTTATCGCTTCCTTTTCGTCCCTGATTTCTCAGGATTTCTCATCACTCTCTTCACTTTTTTTACAACGAAAAAGGAACAGTTTTTTCTCTCATGAAAGAGCTATTTTCCCCCTATAGCCGTGTTAGATCTGGTACAATAGAGCTACACATACCTTTATTTCCTCTTCAGAGGAGAAGAAAAAGTGCAGTGAGGCACATTAAAAGTTTCGTTGTTTCTTTCGAGTAGAAAGGCAAGGTTATTCTCCGTGGTTCTGGTGCCCCCTACATCTATCACCGTTCGCACACCAGCTACCTCAGCCAACCTGGGTCCGGGTTTTGACAGTCTGGGGTTAGCGTTGCAACTTTACAATCGTTTTACTGTTGAAATTGGGGGGAGTGATCCGAACACACCGCAGATTGAGGTGCAGGGAACCCTGGGAGCCGGTCTCTCTACCGGACCCGATAATCTGTTCTTCAAAGCCTTTGTTTCACTCTTTGAGCGTCGCAACCTGACGCCGCCAGCGGTTAAGATCCGCATGACTATTGACATTCCTCATGGCTGTGGACTCGGCAGCAGTGCCACCGCCGTCGTCGGTGGACTTATGGCCGCTAACGAATTGATCGGTCTCCAGGACCCATCACTCATCTACACGAAAGAAGAACTGCTTGATCCTGCCGTCGAGGCAGAGGCTGGTAAACATCCTGATAACGTCGCACCGGCGTTGCTGGGAGGACTCGTCGCGTCCGCCATCGTCAATGGCGAAACGCACGCCGTGAAAACCCGCTTCCCGGATGCCCTTAAAGCCGTTATCTTTACACCCTCGTTTCCCATGGATACGATTGCGGGCCGCAAACTCTTACCGCCAGCCTATCCCAAAGCTGATGTTACATTTAATACCGGACGAGTCGCACTCCTGCTCACAGCACTGCAAACCGGTCATTATGAGATCATCGGTGAGGCCATGCAGGACCGACTGCATCAACCCTACCGCGAGATCCTCTTTCCCGCGATGCCCGATATCATTGCCGCAGCAGTTGAGGCCGGAGCCTATGGCGCTTCCCTCTCTGGAGGAGGCTCCTCCCTGATCGCGCTGGCGAATACAAACTTTCATCTCATCCTGCAAGCAATGCAGGAAACAGCTCGCTCTCTGGGGGTTGAGGGACATGGTATGATTCTGGTGGCTGATCAACATGGAGCACGCGTTATCACACCGCATAAGCGCGTGCGTAAAAGCAAAAATTTTCACTATGCGCCTGGTTCACTCGTCTAGAGCACACAGACGTTTTTCAATTGCTGGTTCGCTCTATTGGAAGGGATATAGCTCCATGACAGGTGTTAACTCTGTGGATAGCAATGCTTCTAACGCTTCTCAATTCTTGCAGACAAATGTAGCGCGTCAGGAGGCCCTGGCAGGCATCTCCTTGCGCTGCATTACGTGCGGAGCGCTCTACCCGGGGTTCGAGTCCGCACCTCGTTACCGCTGCGCTTGTGGTGGAATCCTTGATGTCGAAACAGATTTGCTCAATTCTCAAAAAAATCTATCTGCTGACAATTTATCTCAAAACGAGACTGACCTGACTCCATTGGCTGGAGCTGTGTGGCGCGAACTCTTCGATAGCCGCGCAGCCTCTCCGCCAATCTGGCCGCTGAGCACAAACCGACCGCTTTACGATACCAGCGGAGTCTGGCGCTACCGTGAACTCATCCTGCCTATACCTGAAAACTATATCGTCAGTCGTCCCGAAGGCAATACCGGACTCTATCCCGTTGGGCAAGAAAACAGTGACGAGGGACGTATCGGTCACAGGCAAATCGGCCTCTTCGCAGGTCTGGATTGGCTTTTTCTGAAGCACGAAGGCGAAAACCCAACTGGCAGCTTCAAAGATCGCGGTATGACCGTTGGCGTAAGCATGGCTCGTCTGCGGGGAGCGCACGCCGTCGCCTGCGCCTCCACCGGAAATACCTCTGCCTCCCTGGCCTCTTATGCAGCCCAGGCCGGTATTCAGAGCATCGTCTTCCTGCCTGCGGGTCAGATCGCCGGCGGAAAACTTTCCCAAACGCTCGCCTACGGCGCAACCACTGTCCAGATCGAGGGCGATTTCGACGCAGCGATGCACCTGGTCGAACAGGTCTGCAACGAACTTGACATCTACCTGCTCAACTCGCTCAATCCCTTCCGCGTCGAAGGACAGAAAGCCATCGGTCTGGAGATCTTGCAGCAACTGGATTGGCAGGCTCCCGACTGGCTGATCCTACCTGCGGGCAATCTGGGCAATACCTCGGCCATCGGCAAAGCCTTTCGTCAGGCCTATCAACTCGGTCTGATTCATCATCTGCCGCGTATCGCCTCCATTCAGGCCGCAGGAGCCAATCCCTTCTATCTGAGCTATAAAAAGAACTTCACCAGCTATGAACCTGTTGAAGCGCACACCGTAGCGAGCGCCATCAAAATCGGGAACCCTGTAAGCTATACCCGCGCCCGCCGCGTCATCGAAGAGAGCAACGGACTGGTTGAAGAGGTCACAGACGAAGAGATTCTGGCCGCCAAAACGATCATTGACCGCTCCGGCATTGGATGCGAACCAGCTTCCGCCGCCTCTCTGGCTGGAGCAAAAAAACTGGTCGCGCAGGGTATTATCCGCTCAGACGAGCGAGTCGTCGCCATACTCACCGGACATCTGCTCAAGGATAGTCACACTGGCGTGCCTCAATCGGTCAGCGGCACCGTCATCCAACCAACGCTCGCCGCCGTCCGCCAGGCGCTGAAGCTGTGATTATGGATCATCCTTCATTTTGCAAAGAAGAGTGAAGACAGAAAACCTCGGACGCTCCTGACGAGTGCGTTCCTCGGAAACTCATCAAGTGAGGAGATGGCGCTCCGCAACGCGACGGTGATGAAAACCGTCGCGTTGCGAGCGCCATTGACCTGCGTATTCAGGCTGTGAGGACGATCTTGGCAATACCGCCCTTTTCGGCGGTTGCGTGTGCTTCGGCGGCATCGGCGAGCGGAATGATGCGGTCAATTGGAATGGTCAGCTTGCCGTCGCGGACAGCCTCGGCGTAATGCAACAAAGTGATATGCAAGCTCGTTGCGTTGTCTGCTCTCCCGAAAAGGGTATTGATATGGATGGTAGGGTAAAGCGCGGCATCTTGTGGGGTTGGGGGAAAGCAGCCGAACGTCCCATCCTGCTTGACCCTGGTGAGTAACTTGCGGCCAACTTTACCACCAACGATGTCGGCGACGCAGTCGAGCAGGCCGAGCCTTTCAATCTCCGCGTCATCGTCGATGGCGATAGCCTCAATCACGCCGGGAAGTTGTCGGGCAGCGTCAAGTCGCTTGCCGCGAACGCCAGCGATGACCTTCGCGCCGATCTCCGATGCCGCAAAGACGGCTGAACGCCCGACAGAACCCAGGGCCCCGGTGATAAGCACCGTCTGGCCGGGTTTGACTTGAGCAGCTTGCCGTATGAGCAGATCGCCCGTGAGGTTGACCAGTGGGAGTGCGGCAGCGGTAGTCATTTCCAGGCCAGCGGGAATTTTGACAAGGTTGGTAGCTTTGACAGTGCAGAGCTCGGCATAGGTATGCAGGGTCATAGCCATGACGCGGTCGCCGGACTTGAAACCGGTGGCACCCTCGCCTACCTCGCGAACGATACCAGCCAGGTCACAGCCGAGAATATAGGGGAACTCAATCGGAACTCAATCGGAATGAGGTTCTTAATTACGCCAGAGCGCAGCATCCAATCGGCGGGATTGAGGCTGGTGGCGGAGACTTGTACGAGCACTTCGCCAGCGGCTGGTTTGGGGTCTTCGAAGTCTTCGTAGCTGAGGTTTGATGCGGGACCGTATTCGTGGAGGACAACTGCCTTCATGCTTCACCTCGATTTTTTGAGATACATGCAGGGATCTGCGGTCTCGGCAGTTTCAGATCCAGTCGCATCAACCTTCTCTGACGGCGATAAATCACCTGTACAGCATTTTCATTCTCGAACATACGTCTTTTGCTTTCTCCATAGTGGGGCTGTTCAGACCTCTACGACCTCGGGCAAATCGGAAGCCCGTAGAGTGAACATAAACCCTGTTCCTCGGTTGATTTTTCTCCACCATCGTGCGTGAGTAGTCCTTACTCTGGTCGTAAACCCCTCAGGGCTATTTAATGCTCCAAAAGCCTCTGGCTTTCGGCCCCACCCCTGAGTGTAGGAGGAGTTGAAAGGGCGGTGGCACCGTCCTTCCAACTCCTCCTTTTCTTGAACTGGAGAGGGATTCCTCACGAGAATGAAATAGCCCTGTAAACCACTTACCGTACCTGTCCACCTCACTCATCCAGAGTATATAATGAGAGACTCGTTTTAACGAGAGGGGTGTTTATCCTGGCACTGGCACTGCTCGTTTATAGTCACATCACTGGAGCGGAGAAGGTCGCATGTCTATAAATCAATTGGAGTTGACTCCTCATCAGTGAAGGGCCAGGACTACTTAAGTTCGTGTCCGGCGGCTTGAGCCGCCATGCAGGCCGCTCCCACCACGCCAGAAAAATCACCCAGCTTTGTACGCATAATCTTCGTATGATGAGCTGGTTGCGACAGTGCGACAGTCAAAGCCCGCTGCTTTGCGCGTTCAAAGAGCAGATCAATAGCCTCGATCACTCCACCCCCCAGAATAATACATTCGGGGTTATAAAAATTGATTATCGAACCAAGACCATATCCCAGGTAATCCGCCGCCTCCGTCACAATCTCAATTGTCAGCGCGTCCTCCGCCTTGATCGCCTCCGCCAGCAGACCCGAGCGAATAATTGTCTCGCCCTCTTTCATCTGCCTGGCCGCTTCATCTGCCAGAGTCGATTTACGACCATGGTGGATCTCGGCCATGATAGCTTTGGTGATCGCGGTACGAGAGGCATAGGCTTCCAGACATCCCCGGTTGCCGCAGCCGCAGATACGTCCACCCGCATTGATCACGGCATGACCAATCTCGCCAGCCGTACCCGTCAGGCCGGTATAGATCTGACCATCGCGCACAATGCCGCCACCGATGCCGGTTCCGACAAAGACACAGACAAAGTTTGTATATCCATGTCCTGAACCATAGTAAAGCTCCCCTAGCGTCGCCACCTCGACATCGTTGCCAACGGAGACTGGCTTATCAAACTGTCCGCCCAGCAAGGCCTTCATATCCAGGTTGTGAACTCCCAGATTTGGGGCATCCAGAATTATACCTGCCTTACGATCAATCTGACCCGCCGCGCCAATGCCGATCGCCACAATCTCCTCGCCCTCCGTCAGGTGGGCCGCCTCCACCGCACCAGCCGCAAGCTCAAGCGTGCGTTTCGAGATATACTCCTGTCCCTTATCAGCCTTTGTGCGCTTACGCACCGAACTGATCACCTCCCCAGTGGTCACATCTACGACCGAAGCAAGAACTTTCGTCCCTCCTAGATCGATTCCCAGAGCATAGGTTCTTGTCTTTGACATACATTACTCACTTTCGACGAAAAGGCAGGCTGAGACCCGGTTTTACATCCAGGTCCAGACCGTGCTGCTCACCACGCAAAAGATGAAAAAAAGCAGCACTGGCAATCATAGCAGCATTATCTGTACAGAAAGCAATCGGGGGATAGTTTAAGCGAATGTTTAGAGGACTTAACTCCCGCTCCAGACGAGTGCGCAAACTACTATTTGCAGCCACGCCACCAGCCAGTAAGACCTGCTTTACATGGTATTCCTGGGCCGCCAGACGAGTCTTCACCGCCAGAACCTCCACCACGGCCTCCTGAAAGCTCGCCGCCAGCATCGAAACATTCATGCCACTCTTCTGTGCAGACACGCCCATGGTGGTATAACGACTGACCTGCTTCTTCGCGCCCCTGGCAGATGCATCGGAGGTTGACGGACGTTGTCCCTCGGTTGCGCCCTCGACCAGATGAAGCACAGCAGTTTTCACACCACTAAAACTAAAATCATAGGTGCCCCGCAGCCAGGCCCGTGGCAAGCGATATGCATTGCGAGCCAGAGTCGGCGGCTTACCGGACTGCTGAAGCTCCTCCTCCGCCTGTCTGGCTGCCTCTTGAATAGAGGGTCCACCAGGATAGGACAGTCCAAGAGTACGCGCCACCTTGTCAAAAGCCTCGCCAGCCGCATCATCACGAGTACGGCCAAGCAGTTCATACTGACCGTGACCCTCCACCAGCACCAGTTCACTGTGCGCACCAGAAATGACCAGACAAAGAAGCGGAAAAGTAGGATCGTTCGGCTGAAACTCCCAGGACGAAGACTCGCCAGTTGACAGGTCCAGTGCCTCTTCCTGCTGACTCAGCCAGTTCGCGTAGATATGGGCCTCTAAATGATTTACGCCCAAAAAAGGCAAGTTGTAGGCCAGAGAAAGAGTCTTGCCCACATTCAGTCCAACCAGCAACGAACCCGCAAGTCCCGGACCATAGGTCGCCGCCACCGCATCAATCTCCTCCCAACTACAATGCGCCTCCTCCAGAGCGGTTTCAATCACCGGAATAATCGCCGCGAGCTGCTGACGTGAAGCAACCTCAGGCACAACTCCACCATAGCGATTATGAATATCAATCTGTGAAGCCACTACATTCGAGCGCAAATAGCGCCCGTCTTTCACAATAGCAGCTCCGGTCTCATCGCAAGAACTCTCAATCCCAAGAACGAGCATAGTCGAGTCCCCCCTCCAATATACCTTCTAAAGAACGGCCTTTGTGCGCTCCCTATTGACTCTCAAGTCTGGTCTTCAAAACGGTCTTCAGTTCCTGGAAACGCTGGCGATAAGCGGGGGAATTGATCTCATCTGTCCACATAATCAGAGCATCCTCCTGATTATCGCTATAATAATGGTGGCGCAGACCAGCCTCGCGAAAACCATACTTGCGATAGAGATTTTGAGCATTATAATTTGTCACACGTACTTCCAGCGTCACCCATTTAGCCCCGATATCATAGGCAATCTCAATCAGACTGGCCAGCATATACTCACCCAGGCCACGTCTGCGAAAATTGGGATGCATTGCAATGGTTGTCACATGAGCCTCGTCCACCATCAACCACAGACCGGCAAAACCGACGATCGAGGCCAGATCTGGCGAAGAGAGCGTCGTCGTTGTCCGTCCCGGCAAAAAAGAGAGTGAGAAGAACCGCCGAGGTTTCTCGACATCCGCAGCCAGCGCAGGCACACTCTCCTGGGTAATCTGTTTATCGCGCAACACAATGTAATGAGCCCAGCGATTATCCTGCAACTCTTTGCGGTAAGCGCTCGGAGGCCAGGTCGATGGGTAGGCCAGACGCTCAATTTCGACAACGCGCGGCACATCTAACATCGTCATGCGATCAATGGCGTAACGCACCCTCTTCCCTTTCTGTACTAGGCGAATCGTTCGGACGGTCGCTTTGAGCGGACTGATTTCCCAGCAGCGGCTGTTTCCGGGTACTGGCCGTGATTGATGGACGACGCAGATACAAGGGTTCGAGCAACAGCGGATCGTCCAGACGCTGCTCGGCAAAACGCTGCTGTGCCAGATTGGCCAGGATGGAACCATGTCTGACCGAGCGCAGTGATTCGCCAAAGAAGGCCTGTCCGTTCATATGTTGAGAAAGTGCCTGACGTGAGAACTCACTGATCTCTCCACAGAAAAGATAGGGAGATCCTCGCAGCTCTGCATTGTCTGCTAGTTGGGGGGTAATTTGCTCCTGCAAATAGCTCGCCAGATCGGCAGGAGTGAGCATCTGATAGTCTCCTACCAGGTGAGGAGTATAGGTAATGGTACCATCGATCTCCAGACCCTCAAAGAGATAACAGGCAGCATACAACTCAGTGCGGCCAGCTCCCAGAAGTGAGCAAACCAGCCCCGGCCATTGCTGATGCTGGGCAGCAGCAATTTCCAGCGTACTGATGCCGACCAGAGGCTTGCGTAGGGCAAAGGCCAGAGCCTTGGCCGTAGCTACCGCGACACGCACCCCATTAAATGAACCCGGTCCAAGTGCCACGGCCAGGCCATCCAGCATAGACATGCTTAATTCGCCCTCAACGAATAAACGCTGAACGCTTTCAAGCAGTTCTACACTGTGGTTATTGCCCACATGCCAGGTATGCTCGCCATAGAGACGATTCTCATCACACAGAGCAACACTGGCCTGGTGGGTAGAGGTATCAAGAGCCAGGAGTAACATATGTCAACTTTTGAAAATGCCGCAACAGATCGCAATAGCGAGTGCCGTTAGCGGTGAACAACAGACCACGCTTCGTCTCGCTCAACATTTTGAGGCGAATACGCAGATGATCCTCAGGCCAGTAGAGATCAGCTCTATCGGCCCACTCAACAATACAGACGCCTTTGCCATAAAAGTAATCTTCAAAACCCAGGTCAAAGATCTCCGCAGGATCATCCAGGCGATAGAGGTCAAAGTGATAGAGATCGGGTCCAACGCGAGCAATATCTCCCCCTCGCGCCGGACGAAGCTGACCAGGATATTCTTTCAGTATAGTAAAGGTCGGGCTATTAATAGTATCGGTAATGTCCAGGCCTAGAGCCAATCCTTGCGTAAACGTTGTCTTGCCAGTTCCCAACTGACCTTCGAGCAGAAGCAGTTCTCCGCCCTCTAGCAATTCACCTAAACGCATACCCAGACGTTGCGTCTGCGCTACGCTATGGCTAATACTATCTAGCGTATAACCGTTCTCTTCCTGAGAATTTCTAGTCAACAGAGTACCCTTCGCAACAAATACGCGCCTATCTCTCTTCCCTCTTTCTCAAGAAAGAGCAAAGAGACTCTTGCCAGACCAGGAAAACGGAAATGAGTTCCTTACTCCACGCCCCTAAAACAAAAGAGCGTCGCCATCGCTGATCAATTCGTTGACTGACTGACGCCAGATCCCTGCAAAAAACTCGCTTACTCCTCTTCCCATGCTATCATAAACAGCATGGGAAAAGTCATTCGTAAGCAATCCGCTGTCTCCCTGGTAAATTATGTAATATTATAACACAGTTCGACTCTATCAACGAAGTTTTGCGCCGCAATTTCGACAGTAGAGTGCATTGGGACGCACCGGATTCCCACAGGTGGGACAGATCGCACCTTGAACGGGTGTAGCAGTGGATGCGGGCGACTGAGTTACTGCGCCAGGCGTAGCAGGCGGAGCGTAGCTAGAAGTCGGAGGTGTATAGTCGGTCGTCTGTGATGGCGCAAACTGCTGGACTGGATAGCCCTCTTTCTTGATCTCTGTCAGCTGGACTTCACGATTTTGCATATCATGATCGAGCTCCTGTATACTCGAACAGATACGCGAAAGATGCGCATCCGTAAGCAACCCTTTCTGATAAAGCTCTATCGCCACCTGAGATAAATCGTTCAATAATACCTCGCGCTGCTCCAGAAGCTTGTCAACCTCGGTCTGCTTGCTTCGCACACGGAGTTGCTTCTGAGCCTCCCAACTGGTACGACTAACTGCTGCGCTTACTTTGTTTTTAACTGAGTCAAGAAAATCTGCCATTGACCAGAGCCTCCCATAGTAGTATGTCTATGAAAAAAATCCACTTATGTCCATTTTATAAATCATGTTTCTGTCGCTGCGATTGCATGCTGGTAGACGCGAATATCTGTAAGCTTGCCATCGAGATCGAACTGGACAGCAACAACATCAATACGCCAGGAACAATCCGGCAGATTGTGCAGAGCCAGATAACTGGCTGCAACCTGCTGCAATTTGCGAGCTTTCCGCTCGGTGATTGCCTCCTCAGGCAACCCATGGGCAGTACCCCGTCGCGTTTTGACCTCGATAAACACAAGGTCTTCGCCATCCTCGGCGATCAGATCGATCTCCCCGAAACGACAGCGAAAATTTTGCTCAATAATGCGATAGCCACGGACGTCCAACGCTGTTGCGGCGAGTCTCTCACCAACTGCGCCGATTTTCTGGCGCACATTGCCCGTCTTACCAGGGGCAAAAGTTTTTTGTTCAGTCACAAAACGCGCTCTTCTTCAAACTCCACTATCGATACTTAAACCGGGCGTCATGCATCCAACCACACAGCGTTACATTGCATTCTATCATGTTATACGCTCTGCTCGCACCCAGGTTGTACAGGCTACTTCTGAGCTTTAGAATAATGCACTGACTGACAGATTGCAAGCCTTTTCTCTCTCCACAGAGAGGATGTTAGCAGAGGAAGGTCTTCTACACTCCTGCTTTTCTCATCGGCCAAATAAGTTGTCCCTGCTTTTGCAAAAGCAGGGACGACTCACATCTACCGATTTTGTTCTATTTGACATCTTTTCAGGAGATTTTGTACAATGAGAAAGCACAAGTATAGTAATACAGCAATCTTTCTAGACTGGAAAGGCAGTTCTCGATGAACAACCCAATCCTCTTTATTCACGGGGCCGGGGATAGTGCACAGATATGGAGAGAGCAGACAGTATTTTTTCGTGAACGCGCCCACGCACTCGACCTGCCAGGTCACGGTCAACGTCCCAACAGTCTGCCGGAACAGGCAAACGTGGTAGATTACGCCCGGGCCGTGGAGACTATTCTACGTGAGGAATTGCGCCTGGAGAAACCAATCATTGTAGGACACTCGTTGGGGGGTCTGATCGCCCTGCAAATGGGATTGACATACGGTTCACAATTGGGAGGAATGATACTGATCGGCACAGGAGCACGCTTGCGCGTACATCCGTCACTATTAGAGGCGGCTCGGACAGAACCAGACAGGGCGATCAGCATGCTGAAACAGCTTGCAACCACGCAACCAGAAGAACAGGTTTCAACTCCTAACAAGGACGGAAAACAGCTATCTAGCATACTCTATCGTGACTTACAGGCCTGCAATAGTTTCGACGTTATGAATCGTCTGCAAGAGCTTCACTCCCTACCGACCTTGATTGTATGTGGTACGGAAGATCGCAATGCACCAGTCAAATTCAGCACCTATTTGCACGAACATATCAGCGGGTCAGACCTCAAGATCATCCCCGAAGCCGGACATTACGTCTATCGCGAGAAGCCTCTAGAGGTTAACCAGGCCATAGAGGCCTGGCTAGATGCAAACTAGCAGGCTAATTTTTATGAGTCATCTCTGCTTTTGCAAAAGCAGGACAAAAAACTTTCGGCCTGCTATGTAGGCCGCGCCACCCCCTTTTTTAAGCAGAAATGAGGCTGTGTGGTGAGACGAAGGCCCCACCACACAGCCTCATTTCTGCTGTTCTTTGGTATGAGTCATTCCTCATTTTGGCAAAATGAGCAAGCGCTCTTGCTGGCGGCTGCGCCACCATATTTTAAGGGAGAAATGGCTGGGTTTGGAAGCCGCAGAAAAATGAGGGATGACTCATCAAACCCTGTGCGAAAGCCCAGGGCTTCGCACAAGTCGCTTCTTTCACCGTCCACCCACCCTTTTTGGACGATCAGAGGCAGCGCGACCGCGCTGCCTCTGATCCTCTCTTGTTCCTGAGGAGGGGTTTGGCAACACCTTAAAAGTGACTTTTGCGAAACCCGGTGCGAAAGCAAAAAAGATCTCGACGCCTCAGGGCATTCATGTTACAATGCTAAAACACTGGTTTTCTCAAGTAGATGAGAACAAACTCACAGGATAAATGTCACTTAATTGGCAAAGCAGGCCAACTACAAATGAGGGGCGATGGTATATGTCAGGTCATTCAAAGTGGGCGCAGATTCGGCGCTCAAAGGGAGTAAATGACGCCCGCAGGGGTCAACTTTTTACACGTCTGGGTCGCGAAATTGTCGTTGCTGTACGTGAAGGTGGCGGCGGCGACCCCAACGCGAACTTCCGCTTGCGTATCGCAGTCCAACACGCACGCGATGCCAATATGCCAATGGATAATATCGAGCGCACCATCAAACGAGCCCAGGGTGGTAGCGAAGGATCGAACCTGGAAGAGATCACCTATGAAGGCTATGGTCCGGGGGGAACCGCGATCATGGTACAGACATTAACAGAGAATCGGAACCGCACGGTGGCGGAGGTGCGCAATGCCTTCAACCGCAATGGCGGGAACATGGGTGAGAATGGTTGTGTAGACTGGTTATTTGAGTCAAAGGGCATTATTGAGGTTAAGCTCAACGAACACGACCCCGATGAACTCTCTCTGGAAGCCATCGATCTGGGAGCAGACGATGTGGACCCGGTGACGCCAGACGATGAATATATCACCGTTTACACCGACCCATCGGAGTTGGAAGCTGTCCGCAAAGGCATGGAGAGCAAAAAGTATGCTATCTCCAAGGCCGAAAGTAGCCTGATCGCCAAAACAAGGGTAGAACTCAGCGAAGAGAAAGTCGCTCACCAGATTATGCGTCTGGTAGAGAAATTGGAGGATCTGGACGATGTGCAGAATGTCTACACCAATGCAGACTTCCCAGAGGCCTTTGCTGCGTCCTACGAATAACTTTTTGCGGTCGGAAGGGTGGGCCAGTGACCGCCCTCCTGACGGCTTCTTTGCGAGAAGAGGTTAACACTTATGGAGAGCCGAACCGGTTCACCTGCGGGAGAAGCACGGGTGGCTCTGGGCATCGACCCTGGAACAGCCATTGTAGGGTACGCAGTGGTCGCATCCAGGGGCGGTGCTCTGAGTATGATTGCCTGCGATGTGATCACCACTCCGGCAGGCATGGCTCTGGCGCAGCGTCTGCAACAGATCTACCAGCGCTTGACCGAGATTGTTGAGAAGTATCAACCCAATGAAGCCGCGATGGAAGAACTTTTCTTTGCGAAAAACGCTCGCACAGCTCTGACAGTCGGACATGCCCGAGGCGTAGCGATGCTGGCACTGGCCAATGGTGGTCTGACAGTTGGGGAATATACACCTAAACAGGTCAAACTGGCTATCACAGGCTATGGAGGCGCGGATAAAAATCAGGTGGGTGAGATGGTACGTATCCTCCTCAACCTGCGTACAGTTCCCCGTCCAGACGATGCCGCCGATGCCGCCGCAGTGGCTATTTGTCATCTCAACACCGTTCCGCTGCTGCGAGAGCGTTCCTCCAACCCCTGGGAGGGACGTTAAAACGGTCCAGTGACCCGCGCCTCCGCCTTCTTAAGTGAGTAAGCATACTACCCTTCAGATAGCCGATGAGTAATAGGCCCTATAGCCTGAATGGCTGAAGGGTTACTCTCGGTCCCAAGCAGGCGTTTTTTATTAGAAGAAGAGGTGAGGCAAAATGATTGCCAGTATTCACGGCTCACTTGAAGCCCGGCGTGCAGACTCCGCAATTGTGCGGGTTGGAGGGTTCAGTCTACAGGTCTTTACACCTGTATCAACGCTCAGTCGTCTGGGTGAGCCTGGTAGCGAGGTCACACTCTATACCCATTTTCATGTACGAGAAGATGGTATGGCCCTCTATGGCTTCTCCGCTGATGCCGAACGCAGTGCATTTGAGCAACTTATCGGCATCAGTGGAGTTGGACCTAAAGTGGCTCTGGCACTGCTTTCAGCGATGGATGCTCAGACGCTTTATAAAGCTATCGCCGATGAAGACCTACAACGGTTAAGCCTGGCTCCTGGCGTAGGGAAAAAGCTCGCTGGACGCCTGGTATTGGAACTCAAAGGGAAACTTCCCACGCTCATAGGTGGAGATGCCACAGGTACTCCATCTGGTGCTGGCAAGCTCCAGGCAGAAGTGCTGGAGGCCCTGATTGGTCTGGGGTACACAACAGCGGAAGCTCAAGCTGCCCTGAGAAAAATTCCTCAGGATCACCCTATGACTTTGGAAGAGCAGGTTACTCTCGCTTTACGCTCTTTTGCACGCGAATAGCCATACGCTCTTTTGCCTATTTTAGCGAGACTTTTTCGTTTTTTGGAAAGGCAGGATGCTGATGTCGATAGAGGACCGTTTGCCACCAGCGTGCGCGTTTGCTGTCTCTGTATTGCAGGAGTATGAACTGGACCCGGAATCAGTGCCTGAGGAAGCAGTTGAAGCAGCTCAACAACACCTGAGCACCTGCATCCGCTGTCTGAGTTCACCTCCAACCATTGCATCTCCTCGTAAGAAGAGGAAGGTTCGGCGAGTTGCCGAACCAGAGTATGCGCAGACCGCCACTCAGGTCGAGGAGCCGCCCTCTCCTCTGCGTCCCTCCGCCGAACCTTCCAGAGTCACTGTAACGATGGCAGAGACGCCCCCTGCTCTTCCAGTGGCATCAGTGGAGCGCCAACGACCTCAGCCAGAAGCCACTCCACCGTTACCGACTCGGCCAGTAGCGCCAGAGCAGCATCTTCCTGCTGTGATAAAAAACTACGATAATCCCTCTGAATGCGCTCAGTGCCGGGCGCTTTTGCCCGAATATATTGAGGCCATGGATAAGGGAGAAAATGTAGCTGAACTCTATCCAGAGGTACATGACCACCTCTTGCTATGCGATTCTGGCTGTCTTGTGCTCCTTGATCTGTTTCGCCAGGAGGCGAAGGCAACCCGCAAATATCGCAGGCGTACCGTGGTTGATCCCTTTAGCGCCATCGGCTGGGAGCTTTCGGGATTTTTCCGCACCGGTCAGATCCCCATGCATCCCATGGCTCTGGCCTATGGAACCTTAATCCTTCTGTTACTGGTCACCTCTTTTGGCGCTTTCATGGGTATCCGTTGGGACGACGCTCGCTATTATCATCCTGCTCTGCATACAATTCCTACACCAGATGGCGTTGGAGTCAGCGATGGCCTCCATATTTATGACGCCTGCAATGCCAGTAGCTATCAAGATAAACGAGCCGCCACACAGGCCATTCAACAAAACAACCTTGCCCAGGCTCGCACCTTGCTCACGCAGGCCATCAACGCGGTCAATACTGATACAACTGGCTGCAATGGCGGTGAGGCGGCAATCTACCGGGAAGACCTCCAGGTTCGCCAGTCAGGCCGATCCTTTGGGGTGCTGGTCGTGAATTTTGATAGTGGACCTGGCGATGCTAATCCCTCCGGGGGAACCGACCGGCACGTACTCTACGCCGCCTATACCCAGGAACTTGTGGGAGCCTATATTGCGCAAGCTCAATACAACACGGCACAGATAAGCAAGTCCGGCGCACCACTTCTCTATCTCGTGCTGGCAAATAACACGGGCCAGGAAGAGGGAGCACTTCAAACAGCGGATACAATCGCCAGTATGGCGACTACGACTGACCTCAGACAATTCGGCCTCCTGGCTAAGGGAAAAGCTCCCCTGCTTGGCGTTCTGGGCATGGCACCGAGCAGTCTGCTCCAGGTAGCTCTGCCCATTTTATGTCATGCTGGAGTGCCAGTGATCTCTCCCACAGCCACCGGACTCTTCGTGATCGATCAGCTCATGAATACATCGATGTATCGCCACTGTGCACCGGGCTTCGCCTTTATCCGTTTCTCAGTTGACGATGCGGGACAGAGCCAGACGGCAGCAAACTATGCCTATACCAACTTAAATGCCCGCAATGCGGCGGTCTTCTTCGATCCGAGCAACCGATCTTCAGATAGTTCAGCTCAGAACTTCCTCTCCACCTTCAGTCAGAACAAAGGGACACAGATAGTTGCCCAGGAAACAGCGGTCTCCGACGGTCTGATCGATAGTCAGGGTCGCTCCGAGGCCTCACAGTCGGTCCTGCTGGCAGGGTTAGATGACGCCCTCAAAGCCAACCCTCGACCCGATGTGATCTTTGCTCCCATGTTGACAAACGATGTGATCACCCTGGCCAAGGCCATTGCAAAACTGCCCGCAGATCAGCAACCGATACTTTTGACTGGCGGAGAATTTGTCCATCCCGCGTCCTTGCAAGAGCTTATTCAGTGGGCAAGGCAACAGCAATTAACCCTGCCGCATATCTACGTTGTGGCCGTCTCGGCACCGCGTCAACCTGTGGGGGATTGGCAAAAGCAATTCTACGCCAGCTTCTGTCAATCTTTCGCAACACCCGGAAGTTTCTGTAGTGGAACGGCAGCACTTGACCAGGGAGCGCTCCTCTTCGCGGATGGAGTTGAGATGCTCAATCAGGCGCTCAACTCATCAACATCGTCGAATGCGGCGAACCAGTTGCCAGCGAGAACTCAGCTTGTACAGGCCATGAGTCAGGAAAACTTCGCTGGCGTAAGCTGTCAGATCTCGATGCACCTGTGGGATGATGTGCTGGTCACAAACACAAACGTTCAACCGGTAATTCTGGGCATCCAGGGAGATGGTAGTCTGCAAATCGTTGGATAGAGAAGACAAAACAGAAAGATAGCACCGTTAACAACACGCCCATGGAGCTTGCCCACGCGAGCATCCTGATCAAAGGGGAAGAATGGAACTATTAGTAGTCACCCTGGTTCAGACGAACCCGGCACGTGAGGGGGAGGCCATGGGCAGAATGAGGCAGATCTCAGATGGAGTGCGAAACGCTCCAGGTCTGCTCAATGCACGCTTCTACCGCAGCAAAGAGCCAGAAACAAATTATCTACTCCTGACCACCTGGGAGAACTCCGACTGGTGGCAAAAATCGCAAGAGCGACACAGTCCACGCAAACTCCTGCTGGATTCCCCAGAGGGAATCTTCTATACACCACCCGATCAATGGCTGATGCAGTACATCTGGGGATACAGCCGACCACTGGCCCAACCAGTCGTAGCCACCGCCCACATAGCTATGATTCGGCCAGAACGAGTCGATTTGGTTCAGCAGAACTGGTTAGAAAACTTGCGCCAGCAGGCAATCGAACCAATTCTCTCATCCGCGCTGCTGGCTCGCAGCGTCGAAGAGACAGTTGAAACAGAGATACAACATGTGGCCACAAACGGAGATCGTAAGCCACCCTCGCACGGACCAATGTTTTTTAATCTGTTAAGCTGGCCAGGTGAAACCTATCGAGAAGATTTCTATGCACATGAAAGCTATCGGACTATGCAGGGACTTTTAAACAGTACGGGCATTCTGCGCACCCTCAAGCTTGATCCAATGTAGGAGATTGATTGAGTTAATCCGAAGAAGTTTCAGAGACCGGCTTCAGATAATACTTGTGCAGTTCGCTCAGGAGAAAATCTCGGTCCGCCCACATCGCACTTGTAAATGTGTGGTACTCGCCATCGCAGATCGGCGCAGATCCTACACACTTCAGGTGCGGATTCATCCTGAAACGAAGCTTATTGCCCTCAATCTCAATCCAGAGATGGCGTCGCGTATAAGCTGTACCCCAGCGAAACACAATTAACGCATCAAATTCTTGAAAATGTCCTCGACCGCCGAGGGCGTTTTTATTCAACGTCTTCAACATCTCAGCAAGACCACTATCCGCGAGAACACGCCTTGTGTTCTCGCGGATAGCCTGGCGCAATGCCTGTTGTTCGATCTCGTTATCGAGAATATTATTGTTCTGGCTCTGTTTATCCATCATACTCACCACTTTCCTGGTGACATTCAGTATACTTTTTGCTCACGCTCCGCCCGTCCCTTCCTCTCTCCTACAGAAACTTTCTCGGACTCGTGATGCAAATGACCAATAGTGAACTGAGCAAGAGCAGGAGGCAATAGAGGTGCAACCATATGCTGCTGACCCGCCGAAGAGGCCGCAGAGATTGGCACTAACATCTCCTGAGTTGCCCGCTCATGGTCACGGCAAGAGGGGGAGATATGATACACGTTATCAGTTGACTGCTTTGCATGACACTTTGCCTCAGCAGCCAGGTAACTAACTTCCTGCAACGAATGAGAGCGCCGTACCTGGTTATTAACCACACCGATCGAAAGAGAAACGAGCGGAAATTGATAGGGACGCCCCTTACGATCAATCCCACTAATTGAGCCTCGTTGCCAATCATCCAAACGATAAAAACCTCTGCTCTCGCTCTTATAGGCAGAACTGATCAGACGGCAAAGATTCTGCGCACGATCAGGCGTTGTAACTACGACATAGTCATCCCCACCAATGTGACCCACAAAATCATCCGGGTTGCCATAATCGCGCACAAAGCGCTGGCAGATACGGCCAACCAGACGAATAAGATCATTTCCAGTCAGGAATCCATAGGCATCATTGAAAGCTTTGAAGTTATCTAGATCGAGATAAAGAATGCTCCAGGGATCCGCACTGGCAAGCTTTCTTTTAATAGCCAGTTCAACCTGATAGCCACCGGGTAAACCAATCAAAGGAGAAAAAAAATTCTGCTGTACCCTGCGAAGCTGAGTATGGACACGCGCTACAAGTTCCTTTGTATTGAATGGTTTCGTAACGTAATCGTCAACCCCCATCTCAAAAGCTCGTACCTTGCCATCAGAGTCATCCAGTGCGCTCAGAACAATCATAGGAATATGCATAATTTTAGGATGAGAGCGCAACTGATGTATTACCTCATAGCCATCCATATCGGGAAGCTTCATATCCAGGAGTATTAGATGTGGCGTCTCACGCAAGGCATGCTGCACAGCATCTTCGCCGCAAAGGACCGTTACAACCTGGTAACCTTCGACCTGCAAAGCATCCTTCAGTAACCTGGCAATTAATCGTTCATCCTCAACGACTAGAATGTTGGCCATAATTACTTCTGCCTCTACCCTTTCACTAAACTGTCTGTGCCTACAATACAAAATTCCATAGGGGCATCGTGCTGATGATTACTCTTGTGAGGTCCAGGCGACAAAGTATGGCACATACAGCGGCGGAGAGCACAACGTTTTATCGCACATCCATCTCACATCTGCCTTCCCAGATTATAAGGAAGAGACCAGGTCTGACCACCACTCTGAAGCAATTCTATTCCTGTTTCATAACCACCCACTTACCTACTCCAGTAAATAAGCCCGGAAGCAGGATAAAATATGCACCTACTGGCAATCCTGGTAAATAAGGTACCTTTTCAAAATCATCCCTCTCAGACGACAAACAATGGCTCCTGAGAAGTAGGATACAACTTCAACAACCTGACTCTCTTTCCTCATACACCCCTGGTTGAAGCGCGGCTGGATACAGTATCCACCTCGACCAAAAACCTTTGCGCAATCCACCAGCGCAATTTTCTCGCACAGGCTGGATTGCTCTCCCCAGGCAGATACAAGACGAATATTTGCCTGATCATTGGGCAAAAGATATTCGCTTGCTCACCTCGATGCCTCTCTTATTGAAATCTCTCCCCCTGTCGAGATATCGTCAGATCGGAATCTTATGACGGAGTATACCACAAAGAGAAATACACAACATGACAGCACTTGAGTCGGTAAAAGATGACTGGACTGTTCGTAGGGCATACACTTGGCAATAAAAAGACAGATGTATGTCGTACATAGTTATTACTCAGTATAACATTCTTCTACTGAGATGCCTAGGGTTTCCACACGTAATTTCAAGGTGTCCCAATCCTGAACACTTGTACAGACATCCAGAATTAGGATGCCCTTCCAGGCTCTTTTGGATGGGTTTGCAGGGGTCTGACCACTGCTGCGCAGTGACTTTTGCGAAACGCGGAGGAAAAAAGCTGGGACAGTTGACGTCGAGCATAGGCTGCGATAAGATACAATTTAGAACAACGACACTGGTCAAGCCAAATAGAGGAAAAAATATGACCTCACCAACAACAACCACTGAACAGCCCGTCAAGTTTTCAAGCCGAGGACAACCCTCTTTCCAACTTGAGGGGATTGTTCATGTCCCAGCCGCGCCAGAAAAAGCGCCAACGGTTGTTCTTTGTCATCCACAGCCCGCCAGCAGTGATATGAATGATCCACTGGTCACAGAAATAGCGAAAAAGCTAGCAGAGGCTGGCATAATCGCTCTGCGCTTCAACTTTCGTGGCGTAGGTCATAGTCAGGGACAGCAAACAGATGGACGTATGGAGCCATTGGATATAGCAGGGGCCATCGATTGTGCTCTTTCACAGCAGGGGGCTAATCCGGCCAAAGTTTGCCTGCTAGGCCACGCTTTTGGAGCCTATATGGTTCTAACTTATGCTCCTTTCGATTTACGCGTGCGCACCATTGTGGCAATCAGCCTGCCACTTTATAGAGCCAATGCCAGCGGCTTTCCTAAAACATTCGATTTACCTAAACTATTTGTCACCGGTGAATTTGATGAGATCTGTCCACTCTACAAGCTGGAACCATTTGTGGAACAACAAAAAGGCCCTAAGGGCATTAAAGTCATTACCGGCGCACGCCACCTGATGCATGGGTATGAAGAGGCTGGCGCAGATACAATCCTCAAGTATATTCGTAAATGGGCGGATATGCCGGGAGTGTAGCGTAGTAGACGAGGAAAAGGGATACATGAATCCAAACAACCCACTGATCGTACAGAGTGACCGTACTATCTTATTGGAAGTCGATCATCCATTACATGCTGAAGCTAGAGATGCTCTGGCTCAGTTCGCTGAACTCGAAAAATCACCAGAGCATATCCATACCTATCGACTCTCCCCACTCTCCCTTTGGAATGCCGCGGCAGGCGGCATGGATGCTCAGGCAGTGCTTGACCAATTAAATGTGTATAGCAAATATCCGGTCCCTTCCAATGTCACTGTCGATATACGCGAATATATGAGCCGCTATGGACGCCTGAAACTGGTTCGCGAGGGCGAGATGCTGCTGCTCATCTCTAACGATGTGGCTCTTCTAACTGAGGTCACGCGCAATCGGCGCACCCAACCGTTCCTCCTTCGTCAGATCAATAGCCATACCATCCAGGTCGATGCCTCCCGACGCGGTCATATTAAGCAAGCTCTAATCCATCTGGGTTTTCCAGCCGAAGATCTGGCTGGCTACACTGATGGCTCTCCTCTACCAATGCAGTTATTGAGTGAGACTCTGACTGGGAAAGACTTTGCCCCTCGCGCCTATCAAGCGGCGGCGGCGGCGGCCTTTTATGCTGGCGGGGCACCCAGCGGCGGCAGTGGCGTGGTGGTGCTCCCCTGTGGAGCTGGAAAAACAATTGTGGGGCTGGCTACGATTGCTGATATTCAGCGTGCCACGCTGATTCTTACTCCCAATACAATTGCAGTACGTCAATGGATCAGTGAACTGCGCGATAAGACAAATCTGCCGCCGGAGATGATCGGCGAATACACGGGTGATCGCAAAGAGATCTGCCCAATTACGGTTAGCACCTACCAGATCCTCACCTACCGCAAACATATAAAGGGTCAGGATAATTTTGAACTCGACGAAAACTCATTGACCGAGGAAAATTTTCCACATTTTGCGCTCTTCACAAGCTATGACTGGGGCTTGATTATCTATGACGAGGTGCATTTACTGCCCGCCCCTGTTTTCCGAATCACCGCCGAAATCCAGGCACGCAGACGATTGGGACTGACCGCCACTCTGGTACGTGAGGATGGACGTGAAACGGATGTGTTCAGTCTGATCGGTCCCAAAAAATATGATGTTCCCTGGCGCGAACTGGAACGACAGGGCTGGATAGCTACCGCCGAATGCCACGAGATTCGCGTCGGCATGAATGAGAACGAACAACTCAATTATGCAGTCTCTGAGGAACGCGATAAGTACCGCCAGGCGGCTGAAAGTCCCGCGAAACTCCCTATAACTCGTTTTCTGGCCCAGAAGCATCAGAACGATCAGGTACTGGTCATTGGTCAATATATTAATCAACTCAAACTTCTCTCCGCTGAACTGGATGCACCTCTGATCACTGGCCGCACCTCTAATACTCAACGGGAAAAGCTCTACGAACAGTTTCGCGATGGCACAATCAAACGCCTGGTTGTAAGTAAAGTGGCTAATTTTGCCATCGATCTGCCAGATGCAAATGTAGCAATCCAGGTTTCTGGTACCTTCGGCTCCCGTCAGGAAGAGGCCCAACGCCTGGGCAGAATCCTGCGTCCCAAACAGGATGGAAGTCTGGCCTACTTCTATTCAATCGTTACTCGTGATAGCCGGGACCAGGAATTTTCGGCGAACCGTCAGTTGTTTTTGACGGAGCAGGGGTACCGCTATGTTATTGAGGATGCCGAAGATCTGTTAGCTGCTTCAGGTTTCGTGGTAGACGAAACAAAAGAAGAGAGCAAGTTGAACTCATAAGTCGTTTTCTCCCCACCCACCCTGAGAGTGAGAAGAAGAGGGAAGGGCAGGAGAAAAGGCGCTCGGCCTGCAAAGCCGCCGAAAAGGTAGATACTGCTGGCGAAGTCCGTGGCCTCTCGACGCCGCCCTCCAACAACAGGGAGGAATGGCAGGCATGGCGCTCCTGCCATTCCTCCCAAGAAAGCCTGGGGTGGGGCTTGCGCCCACAAAAAGTGTTCGCCCGCAGTATCAAAAATGAGAGATGACCCATATTTGTGATCAGTGGAGGCAGCGCGGTCGCGCTGCCTCCACTGATCACAAAGGGAGGGGAGCGGGAAAAAACCGGTTTTGAGAAACCCTGATCAATACAAAGTCTGCTTGACAGGGAGCGCAAGTGAGTGATACGCTTTTTATTACGAGTACATGAGAGAAACAAGCAAACTGTAAAGAGGATACTATGGCAGATCAGATGGCCAGCTATATCACAGTAAATAACCGGGATTTTGAAGAAAAGGTGTTACAGGCACCTCAGATGGTAGTAGTTAACTTCTCTTCTGACAAGAGCACTCCCTGCCAGATATTTGAGCCAGAGTTCACTGCTATCGCTAAGGAATACCAGAGCCGAGTCACATTCGCCCGTGTTGATGTGGATAGCAACGACGAACTTACCCAACGATATACTGTTGAAGGTATCCCCACCCAGGTCTTTTTTAAAGCCGGGCAGGAGATCCACCGTATTAAAGGTATTGTGATGCGTGACAAGATGAGACGTCAGATTGAGGGTGCACTCCTGGTTGGGAGCCATTCAAACAGCAGTGATACCGAGTAGTTAGATGTGAAAAGGCAGGAAATGGTTGAAGCAGATACAACCAATTCGTCTGAAGGCCTCGCTCCATGAGACAATCTGGGGTGGTCGTAGATTGGAGCAAACAGGACTGAAAGACTTACCCGAGGGAGATGTTGCGGTCGGCGAAGCCTGGGAAACCGAGGTGAGCACTATCGCTCAAAATGCTCCATATACGGGCAAGACGCTGGGAGAGCTGGTCGAGGAACTGGGCAAGCAGTTACTTGGGGATGATGCTATTGCGATATTTGGACCCCGTTTTCCGCTATTGGCGAAGTTTATCGACGCAAATGCACGCCTCTCCGTCCAGGTTCATCCCAACGATGACTATGCAGCTACGTATGAGCACGGAAAATTAGGCAAGACCGAGTTCTGGTATATTTTGGATACTGCCCCTGGAGCCAGCATTATGCATGGCTTCCAGACATCGACAACCAGTTCCGCCGTTCAGGAAGCTATTGCGCAGGTTCGCCTGGAAGAACTCATTCATGAAGAACCAGTCGCACCCGGCGACGTGGTCTTTGTGCCAGCAGGCACTGTGCACGCCATTGGCAGCGGCATCTTGCTCTATGAGTTACAAGAATACTCTGATGTAACCTACCGTATGTATGATTACGGACGTCGAGATACACACGGTCAGTTGCGTGAACTCCATGTCGAGCGCTCTCTGGATGTTTCACGCTATGAACCCTCCTCACGCATTAAGATGCAACCGGTGACGCTGGTGGATACACCGGAGTACGTGGATCGTTGTCTGGTGGGATGTCGCTACTTTGTTACTCGTGAAATACTTCTACGCTCTCGTATGGAGGGTGAAACCAGCGGAAGCTGTGTGATACTCTCTTCCCTGGGAGCTGATCTCTCTATCCATTATGGTCATGAACTGGCAGATAGTGAACCCCTGACACGCGGCCAAACGCTGGTCCTACCGGCAGATTTAGGATCTTATACCATTGAAGGTCAGGGCAATTTCCTTTATTCATACGTTCCCGCAGCTGATGATGTAGCATGGAAGTTGTGGCGCGAGCAGAACGAGCAAGCGTTTCTGTAGACTATCTTTTAAAAAGAAGTGTTGCGTTTTTGGGTGGTAAAGCTACCCAAAAACGCAACATTTCTTTCTCTTTTCTTAGGAAAGGGCGGACTGGCAAACCGCTGAGAAGCTACATTTCCTGGCGACGCCTGCGGCGCTCCTCATCAAGATCTGTAATGATCGAACCCTCAACAACTTTCTCCTCTCGTACGGCGTCAGGTCGCGCAGTATTTGAAAAGGATGAAGTCGGACGATACCGGCTAAATTCTGAGTAGACTTTTGAGACGGACGAAGTTATATTCACAACGACACTTAAAGCAGCCAGACCGAGCCAGACAATCACACCTACAAGCAGCGTGCCAAACAAACCGACAGCACCGTTGAGATATGTTTCATACGCTACACCTCCCAGTATCAAAACAGGAAAGTAACGTACCAGTACCTGTAAAAACCAGCGCAAGAACCAGAAGACTGCCTTGACTGGATCTGTAGGCATAGCCCAGGGTGGTGGGAGCCAGTTCCATTTCGCTTTCACCTGATTCTCCTCTTTTCCCTAGTTTCTCTTATTCTAGAAGATACAACTATTTTCGGGGATGTTTTCTGGCTCTATGCTAGAGAGACACCTTTAAAGATATTGTAGCAGGCTTTGTAGAGAGTTACCAGAGCTTTTTGGAGTTATACAGGCCAATATAGATGTTTGTTCGACATTTCTCCTGGGACCAGTCCAAATGTTTTACTTCTTGTTTTTAGACAAGAGCCAGCTCTTCCAGTTTGGGAAAGAGCGGAGCAGGTTTGGGCAGAGTTATGCCAGCCTCCACAGTCGTATTTTCCCAATGTGCCTGGCTGACCTCACCCTCAAAACCCAGATACTCATGTAATTTCTGAGATGAGAAGGGCAGGTAGGGACAGAAAAGGATACGCAGTCCACTGAGTACCTGTAACATCACATAGATGCTTGTACCAGCCGCCGCCGGATCTGTCTTAATCTGCTTCCACGGTTCCTGATCGTTCAGATAGCGATTGGCCGCGTGCGCGACGCTCATGGCGGTATTAACACCATCCTTAAAGTGGCATGCAGCAAGAGACTGACCTACTGTGGTAAACCCACGCTCCAACTCAGCCAGCATCTCACGATCCGCTGGACGTAACGCCTCTGGTTCAGGCACGACTCCACCAAACTTACTCTGTAGAAAGGTCAGGGTACGATGGACAGCGTTGCCATACGTTGCAACCAGCTCATCATTATTGCGTCGGATCAGCTCTTCATAGGTGAAGTCCGTATCGCGTCCCTCAGGGGCCGTCACCGAGAGATAGTAGCGCAGTGTATCGGGACTATAGTGATCCAAAACATCACGAGTCCAGATCACATTACCGCGACTACTAGAAGCTTTCTGTCCGCTCATAGTCATAAATTCGTTTGCTGGCACATCATAGGGCAGGTTGCGGTCGCCATATCCCAGCAGCATTGCTGGCCAGATGATCGCATGGAATGGGATGTTATCCTTACCAATAAAGTAGTAAGGTTTGACCGCAGGAGTAGTGCGACCAGGAATCCACCACTCTTCCCAGGCATCGGGCGTGCCCTGCCGCTGCGCCCATTCCACGCTGGCCGAGAAGTAACCAATTACGGCATCAAACCAGACATAGATGCGCTTCGTTTCGTAGCCAGGCAGGGGGATCGGTACGCCCCAATCGAGGTCACGAGTAATGGCGCGGGCACGCAGTCCCTCTTTCAACCAGTTCATGACAAAAGCCAGGGTATTTGGTCGCCAGTGCTCTTTGCCTTGCGAAAGCCAATCCTGCAACGAAGGTTGCAGTTTGGGCAGATCCAGGAAAAAATGCTCGGTCTGGCGAATCTCCAATTTACTATCTTTACTCCCACACAACTTACAACGAGCATCTATCAGATCAATCGGGTCAAGTGTACGTCCACAATTGTCACATTGATCGCCACGGGCCGAGGCATAGCTACAATGAGGACAGGTCCCCTCCACGTACCGATCGGGCAAAAACCGTCGATCGGTGGGACAATAGGGCGATGCCATGATGTCCTTAAAGATGTAGCCCTTCTCATAAAGTTTAAGAAAGATATCCTGCGTCTGGCGATAGTGATTTTCGGTGCCAGTCTCGGTATAAAGATCCCACGAGATGCCCAGACGCTCCCAAACCTCACAAATTTGCTTGTGATAGCGCTCAACAAAGGCACGTGGCGAGATCCCCTCGCGTTCAGAGTCCACGAGGATGGGTGTTCCATGCTCATCGCTGCCAGAGACCATGAGGACTTTATTGCCGGCCATACGATGGTAACGGGCAAAAGTATCGGCGGGCATATATGCTCCCACAATTTGACCCACATGTGTCGAGCTTTTTGCATAGGGCCATGCCACACAAACAAGTATATGTTCAGTCATAAACAATCATTCTCCCCTCATATCAGACGAATGGATGGATGGAGCAAGTGAGCGGAAGTAACCCTGCCCTTGTATAAAAAACTTGCCTCTGTCGGCAAGTGTGTTGGCTTTTTCAAAGTAACCAGGGCCTATTATAACATAGTATGTCCTATTTTAGCGAGATGCCTTCTAGCCCATCGCAAAAGTCTTTTCTTCCCCACCCACCCACCCTTAGAGTAAGAAGAAGAGAGACTGGCAGGGGCGCGGCTGAGCCTCTGCCAGTCTCTCTTCTTCTCGATTTTCTCTTTATCTGACAGACCGGGGCTTACGCTCCGATATAGCGGGCATAGACCGAACGAGCTACATGCTCGTCATCTGTGCCTTTGATGATCGCACGTGCGTCAGGAAAAACGGTCATTTCATATTTATCTACAAAGAAACGCAGGAGAAACTCATTATAGGCAACCCGCCCTACGGGAGTCAGACGCTCCGCCAGGACTGAGAGGTCGAGTCGATCGCCTCGTCTGCCGCCTCGTACCTGGACCGCGTTGCGACCGCAGAGACTGGTGCTGCTCGTTCCACTCAAGGTATCCAAAAACTCGTAACTATGCTGGCCGCAGGTGGGACAGGCGGGATCGAGTGGCAATTCCAGGCGCTCACTGGTGTTCTCCCAGAGGTCCAACCAATACATATCCCGGCTCACTCGCTCGCTCTTAAGTAAGATCTTTAAAGCTTCTGTGGCAGCAATCCCTGTGATTACTCCAACGATGCCATTCAATACGCCCGCGGTATCGCAGGTAGGGGTAGTACCAGGCAAAGGCATAGTGGGAAAGACACAGCGCAGACAGGGAGTTACTCCTGGGAGAATATTCATGGTGACGCCGTAGGAAGCGATCACACCGCTGTAGATCCAGGGTCGATTATACTTGACGCAGGCATCGTTGAGC
>DAOTTL010000483.1:0-3343 GCA_034438135.1 Ktedonobacteraceae bacterium
ACGTATTCGCGTTATTTACTCCTGTCATGGAGAGACTGCGGATAGCGTTATTACTCGCCTGGCTGTTAGAGCGCGTGCAGCGGGACGAGACCTGATCATCTATAGCGACGATATCGAGGTTCAGCAGGCAGGGACAGAACAACAGGGAACCATCCAAACAAGCAATCAATTGGAGCGACAGATGTATAGAGCACCTCGCGATGTTGAACGCCGCGCTCGCCACCGCATCGCGATGAAACGCAAATATGGTCTTGATCCCTCTGCGAAGGAAGATGACTCGGATGATCTTCCTTCCACCTCCCCAGGCAAGAAAAAGAAAAAGCGCCGCTAAAAATACATCTCCTGCCTCAGATCAGCCAGTGGCAAATACTCACTTTCGTCCAAGCGAAGCTTGCTCACTTTCTGAGAGCCTCTGCCCACTCGTATCCTGGTTGGGAGACAAAAGAAGACCAGGAACTGACGATAACGTCTCTTCATGGATAGGAGAAGAGCTTCTATTGAAACGCGTGCGCAAAACATACGTAAATGCCTCAAGCACAATTTTACGCGACATTTTCGATTTGCCAATGCGACGATCCATAAAGACAATGGCGGTCTCAACGATACGGAAGCCCAATTTCTGCGTCCGGTAGACCATCTCAACTTGAAAACCGTAACCCTGCGATTGGATAGAGTCCAGACCGATCTGCTCCAGCACCTCGCGCCGATAGCATCGATAGCCTGCGGTACAATCGTGAATAGACAACCCCAGCACTATACGCGCGAAAATGTTTCCAAACCCACTGATAAGTTGTCGGATCAGGGACCAATTGGGAGTACGTCCTCCCTTAATGTAGCGCGAACCAATCACCAGATCCGCCTGTTCAATTTTGGCAAGAAAATCGGGCAGGTAACGCGGATCGTGTGAAAAATCTGCATCCATCTCAAAAGCGACCTCATACCCCTGGGCCAGCGCATACTTGAAACCTGCAATATAGGCTGTCCCAAGTCCGAGTTTACCAGTACGATGGAGAACGTGCACACGGGGATCCACTTTTCCCATCTGCTCGGCAAGATCTCCCGTTCCATCAGGTGAATTGTCATCAACAACCAGGATATCACTCTCGGGGGCATAGGAGAAGATTTCCTTAAGCAAAGGAGAAAGGTTCTCCAGTTCGTTGTACGTCGGTATAATAATTAAGGTTTTCATATCCAAAATTCTCCAGGATGTTCGTTAGTACCAGGGTTGTTGCGACCACTCCCCCTCGGGAACAAGAGGAGTACGTTCTCTAGTGTATCCTACTGCGGCAGTATATACAGGACAGTCACGACCACAGCTATACACAACACAACGGTTCCAAGCATATGACGGTCACGTAACAGTACCTCTTCTGGACTACCTCCTTCTTTATGCACGTAGACCAGGTAGAGATAGCGAAACATCCCATAGAGAACCAGGGGAATAGTGACCATTAAACGATGCTGTCCGGTCGTTGCTAAAAATGTATACAGGCTATATGCCATTAAGGTCGTCGCTGTGACAATCCCTATTAACTGATCCAGCAAGGGCAAGTTGTATTCTCTAAGAATCTGCCGATGCTCTCCGGCCTGACCCTCCATCAGAACCAGTTCGTTGCGTCTCTTGCCCAGAGCCAGAAAAAGGGAGAGCATAATCGTGACAATGTAGAGCCACGGAGAAATAAGAACAGGAATTACAACCGCGCCAGCCAGGATACGCAGGGCAAACCCACTGGCAATGATGAAAACATCCAGAAGCACAACGTGCTTCAAACGAATGCTATAGAGGATCATGATAACCAGATAGGAGAGAATGACACAGATAAAGAGGAAATTTTCACCACCCAACATAGCGAAAATAGCTGGCTCTGTGGTCGGAATAAAAAAAAGAATGGCCGTTACACCAGCCCCACCAAGCCAGAGCACACCAATCCCCACAATCGCCCAGGAGAGAGGTAATGTCCCTGCCGCCAGAGGACGATGCTTTTTCTTCGGATGCTGGCGATCGTTTTCCAGGTCCAAAATATCGTTAAAAAGATAAATGCTGCTAGAGATCAAACAAAATGCGACGAAAGCAACTGATGCACGCTCCAAGAGGTTGAGATCGAAAAGCCTCTGAGCAAAAACAATCCCCACAAAAAGAGCCAGGTTCTTGGTCCACTGACGAGGTCGCATGGCCTTCAAGAGAGCAGCTATACGGCCTAAAACGCTTGGATCTGGCACGGCAAGCTCGGACGAGCTGATATTTGTACGCTTCACTCACATTTCCCGTTTTTTTATTCCATCTCTCAGTTCTCATCCTCAGATTCGAGGTACCTGACAAAGAGATTTCGCTGTTCAGTAAAAAATATGCATCTATTCAGACGAAGCTCTTTTTCTGACAGTAACAATTCTCCTGTTGGTGCTACCACAATCCCTTGCCGTCAGCCCTCTATCTCAGGGCGCTCTTTTTGTTTCCAGGATACATCAATAGATGCGCAGCTTGAGTTCGTTGATACGATGCAAGGTGATGCGGTGCTTATCAGTGCTGATGTAGCCCTTGTCGGTAAAATATCCCATGACCTTATTAACGCTCTCCCGCGAAGCTCCAACCATGGAGGCCAGCTCTTGCTGAGTCAGTCGCACGTCGATGCGAGTCCCATTGTCCACCTTAATCCCATGGGTACCAGAGAGTTCCAGTAACTTCTTCGCCACTCGCCCATAAACATCCAGGAAGATGAGATCCTCGACCATCTGGTCTGTGTTGCGCAGACGCCTGGAAAGCCCCTCTAAAACCTGAATGGCAATCTTGGGGTTTTTCATGATTGCACTTTGAAAATCAACTCTCTGTAATGTGTAACACTCAACCTTTTCAATGGCAACAGCATCGGCTGAACGCGGGAGCCTGTCGTAAAGGGCAAACTCTCCAAAATACTCGCCCGCACCAAGAACCGCCAGCGCTATCTCCTGACCATCGGGACTGATCAGACAAATCTTTACTTTGCCATTCTTGATCAAATAAAGCACCTCACCTGGATCCTCCCGATGAAAAATAACTTCGCCCGCCCGAAATAGACGCTTTTTGGCCGCTACCATCATGTCCCGGACATCTTCTTCTGCCAGATCAGCAAAAATAGCTACCTGTTTGAGGTATGTGCCCTCTTTATCTGTCTCCATCTCGCGGTTTCCTCTGCTCTCTTGAATAGCCTGATAGGTAATATGAAGGTCGCGTGCACGAGGTTAGTTACACGACTCCTTTTGCCAGTCCGGTAGATATGGCATCAGTGACTCTTCCTGCGTACCTCATACTAACGCAAATTTGGTCAGCATGCAAGGGGTATTGTCATCAGAGGAAGAGTGGTTGAGC
>DAOTTL010000484.1:0-6229 GCA_034438135.1 Ktedonobacteraceae bacterium
GGGATAAGTTATCCACATTTTGTGGATAACTTATCCACATGCAAAAATGATGTGGCAAGAAAAAGGGTCAAAGAAGGGAAGTTATCCACATCTGCCTGCTAGTTATCCCCATTTATACCCTGGTTATCCACAGTCTTTTTTGGCTATGATTAGTTATCCACATAGGCCTTATTCCGCCTGTAGTGCGAAACAAGGTTCTCTAGCATCTGCCAGAAAGAGGTAGGTTATCCACATATCCACAGCCCCTACTACTACTATTATTAATCTTTTTATAAAAATAAAGATAATAGTAGTAATAAGAATCAGCTGTGGATATGTGGATAACTTTTCTCTGCCCGTTCTTTTGTTTTTGCTTCTTTAAAGTCAAGTGCTCTGTAAAGTAGCTCCTTCCTCTTTTGCCATCTCTCCTTTAATTTTTGGCGGCGCAGCCTACCAAAAAGAGGGATGAATCATATCTCTGCGTTGGGGAGAAAAATGGAATTTTCAGACAGCCCTGGCTGTTTTCTTTTATAGTGATCCTCAAAAAAACCTCCTGTGAGAGTTCCAATGCTCTGACAGATAAGCGCATAGGACAAATGGGATACCTCCAGGTCTTCATTTGGCGTTTTATCGATCTGAGCGCGACTTTCCACTGAATGACTCGTTGTATTTTGTGTGGGATACGGTGGGACCTTTCCGTATACTGTGAAAAAGCCTTAGGTTGCTGAAAGGCGCTACATGTCATCTCTGATTGAAATCATCAAAACGAAGATTGACCTGCTTGAAGAAATCGGGCTAGTCGTCGCTTTGCAGAAATCCGGTAAAGCATTCAAGGGGAGTTGTCCCTTTCACAACGAGCGCACTCCCTCATTCTACGTCTTCGAGGAATCGCAGACCTGGCGTTGTTTTGGCTGTCATGAGGGTGGAGATGTCTTCTCGTTTGTTGAGAAGCAGCAGGGAATTGAATTTCGGGATGCATTACGGTATCTGGCGGAGAAGGCTGGCGTTGCTCTTGATGAACATTATAGCGGTGATATTCAGGGAGAGCGCGAGTCCTCGGCACAGAATGATCGCCTGCGCAAGCTCAACGAAGATGCCCTGCTCTGGTTTCATCAATATCCTTTACGTTCAAGGGAGGCTGCCGGAGCCAGGGCATATCTTCAACAGCGTGGGGTTAGTTCAGAGTCCGTCATGGCTTTTAGTCTGGGATACGCTCCAGATCGTTGGGACGCTCTGACAAACTATTTGCTGAGTCAGGGGTACACCGAGTCTGAACTGAATACAGGAGGCCTGGCGCGGGCACGTGAGGGTATGGACGATCAGATGCAAGGCAGAGGTGTCTACGACTACTTCCGCAATCGTCTGATTTTTCCTATTCGGGATAGCCGCAAGCATGTCATTGGTTTTGGAGGACGTGTTCTGGGCGATGATCAGCCTAAATATCTGAACTCTCCGCAAACTCTGCTTTTCGAAAAAAATACAGTGCTTTATGCTCTGGATATGGCCAGAGAGGCTATCAAGCAGGAGAAGCAGGTGGTTATTGTGGAGGGGTATGTCGATGCTATCATTGCTCATCAGTACGGTACCAGGCAGACAGTTGCGTGTATCGGAAGTGCGATTACTGAGAAGCATATTCAGCAGTTGAAAAGGTTGACTCATCAGGTGACGCTGGCACTGGATCCCGATGCTGCCGGTGTTGCTGCGACCGAACATGGCATTCAGGAGGCTCTGAAAGGATTTGATCGCATCGTTGTTCCTGTTCCTCTGCCTGCTGGTGAGCGCTTGTCGAATGCTGGTGGTCGTAGCAAAAAGCGGCAGGAACCACGTGGCATTATTCGCTTAGAAGAGCAGGTAGATGCTGAGATCAACGTTTTGCGACTGCCACTGGGAGAAGATCCCGATGAGGTCATTCAAAGGGATTTTGCAGTGTGGGATCATGCGGTCAAGCATCCACTTCCGCTGATTGATTACTATTTTGTCACACATACAACGGATCTTAATCTACGGGAGCCTGCGGGTCAGGCCGTCGCCGCCAGGCGTCTTTTGCCAATTATAGCCATGGTCTCTGACCGTACCAGACGAGACGCCTATGTGCGCCAGCTGGCGGGTATGTTACATGTAGACGAGCGCAGTATGAACGATGACTTACTGCGCATCCTACGCGGCAAACCGGTTGAAGGAACTATTGCCGCATTTTCAGAGCGTGGTCGTAGTGGAAGCGAGTCTGGTGAGGATGTGAGCAGGAAGAGCGGAAAGCGTGAGGCAGAGGTTCGTAGCGGTGGAACGCATGTAGAGAGCGAATCTGGCGAATCGGCTGAGAAGCGCAAAATAGCTGGGCTTGACAGCAGGCAAAGAGATAGGTTAAAATGGGAGGACTACCTATTAGGGCTACTCCTGCTCAATCCTGGCTTAAGTGAGCACATTTGTGGTATAATAAACGATGGTGACTTTGCTGGGACAGACACACGAGCGTTGTATCGTCTTTTCAATTCAATTTATCAACGTGGTTCTTCCCCCTTACATCAATCCATGGAGCAAATTGTGCCTGCTGCGTTGCGGGAGACACTGGAACGAACGCGTAGGTGTGTTGAAGCAATGTCATCAGCTGATAATGCACATATGGTCAAAGATATAAAGCAGTGTGCCATTCGGCTAAGACGGGCACATTTGTTACAATCTGGGACGGAAATACGTTTCCTCTTGCAAGAGGCTAAAGAGGTGGGAGATGTGGTGACCTTGAGACAGTTGTCACATCAAATTATGGTCGTGACGCGGGAATTACACACTATAGACTCGGCAATGCGCCTGCATGGATAAATCATGGAAGCTCATGCCCAAAAAAGCCTGATGGCGATTGACGAAATCATCTTTTTTATAAAACTTGGATCGGAAGACAGGATTAATCGTTTTATTCGCTTATCCTGACGCCTGTTTTCTGAAGGGGGATGTACAAGAATGGTGAAGCAAGAACAAGAGGTGCTGGAACTCGTTGGCAATGACCGCGATGGAGATGTTCACACGGAAGAACTTAGACCTTTGTTTATCGTGGGAGCGTTTGATGGAGATGTCAGCGTAAGCGAGAAGGGCGTTGCTTTCGAGGTTAGCGATATTGGCAGTCATGCTCATACAACGGCAGGAGAGAGTTTCTCTGCCTCTGTTGATGTTCCTGAGACATTTGACTTGTTTAAACTACAGGACGAAGAAACTATGGATGCTCTGGACCCAACCAAAGAGCCACCCGTGGACTGGGAACCCGGACCGGAGGATGTTGAAGACGCGGAGATGGCCCAGGCCAAGTGGGATGAGCTCCCTGATGGTTTTGGAATCGTAGTTGCGGACCTTGAGAGTAGCCTGGATGATCCTGTACGCATGTACTTGCGCGAAATAGGACGCGTTCCTCTGCTTTCCGCTGAGGAGGAGGTTCGCCTGGCTCAACGCATGGAACGTGGCCGGGCCGAACTGCTTAAGTCTGTGATTGGCCGCAACTACCGCTTTATGGAAGACGGTGAAGAGGCTCAGCGCCGCTTGACTGAAGCTAATTTGCGCCTGGTTGTCAGTGTCGCAAAAAAGTATATCGGTCGAGGAATGAGCCTGCTGGATCTGATCCAGGAGGGAAATATCGGCCTGATCCGCGCCGTTGAGAAATTTGATTATACAAAGGGCTATAAGTTTAGTACCTATGCTACCTGGTGGATTCGCCAGGCTATCACACGCGCCATTGCTGACCAGGCTCGCACGATTCGTATTCCTGTACACATGGTGGAGACGATCAATCGCCTGATCCGTATTAGTCGCCGTCTACTGCAAGATCTTGGTCGTGAACCTACTTCCGAGGAGATCGCTGCTCAGATGGAGATTAGCCCTGAGAAGGTGCGTGAGATCATTAAGGTGAGTCAGGAGCCGGTGAGCCTTGAGACGCCTATTGGCGAGGAAGAGGATAGCCATCTCGGCGATTTTATCGAGGATCATACCGCCCTTGCTCCGGCAGATGCCGCCAGTCATCAACTCCTGAAAGAACAGGTTGAGGATGTTCTGGATAGTCTGACCGAACGTGAACGGAAGGTTTTACAGTTGCGCTTCGGTCTGGATGATGGCCGCAGCCGCACTCTGGAAGAGGTGGGCAAGGAGTTCCATGTGACTCGCGAGCGCATCCGTCAGATTGAGGCCAAGGCTTTACGAAAACTGCGGCATCCCAGTCGTAGCCGCAAATTGAAGGACTATCTGGATTAGCTAGCCCAATTGTAAATCATAAAGAAGAAGTGAGCCTGGTTGATGGGGCATGCGCCCCGTCAACCAGGCTCACTTCTTCTTTTGGGGCTATTTCTTTTCGTGTGGGGCTATTTCTTTTCGTGGACATCACAGTAGTACGCTATTGCATCACGCACAAATTCGGCGAGATGAGGAGTAACAGCGTCATAGTTCTTGGCAAAACGTTGATCCTCGCTATACATTTTGCCAAGATTACGATACATTTCATAGGAACAGTCATAGAAGCGGTTGATATGCTGGAAGTGTCGTTCAATTTGTGCTTGAACTGCTGTACTGCCAACAGCTTGCTCCATCAAATGTGACAGGACAAGGGTGATGTCTTGTCCCTCTTCTTGTACTTGCTTGAATTCTTTTTTGGTCCATTGCCTGGTTAGTTCTACCGACTGTTTATAGGCAGTGGTCGTGCCCCATCTTTCTTTTACTTCCTCTTTGTATTGCTCGATTTGAGCATCAGCAAAAGCATCAAACAGCTCGTTGGTACTCATTGTGCCACCTTCTTTCAGCTTTTTCATGGTTTTCTCTATGGTTTCTAATAACCTATCCAATCTTGCTTTTTTCATTTCCAGGAGCGTCTTCTGGTCCGCTAATGCTTCCAGTGTACTGTACTCAGGGGTATCGAACATCTGGATAATGCTCTCCAGAGGAAACTCTAATTCTCGCAAAAAGAGAATCTGCTGGAGCTTTGCCAGTTCTTTTTCTTTGTAGTATCTGTACCCATTCTCTTTGATGAATGATGGCTTTAAAACACCAATTTCGTCATAGTAATGAAGGGTTCGAACTGTCACTCCCGTTAATTTTGCAAGTTGTTTTACTGTGTAAACCATCATAGAGAGAGTATAAAGTATGACGCGACGTGAGAGTCAAGTACTTGACTCTCACGTCACGTCATACTTTATACTTTGGTTAGTGAGCATGGTTTGTGAGAATAAGAAAGGTAATTCTATGAAAATCACTCTATACGATACACTCTCTATTATGCGTGCTGTCATAGATGCCCCCATCTCCGAGCGGCGAACCCTCTATAAAGAGGGTCTGATCGAGCCATTGCGCGGCTACTGGACGACGCTGCTCAAAAGATTCGGGTCACAAATGATTGATGATGAGGCGATGGCGATGAAAGTACTCTGGGATGTCGATCTGGATGCTGATCTCTCTGAGCAGGCACAGGCTCTGGATCGTCTGGAGCAGTTTGATGCCTGGCGAAAGGCCGACGCTGCCCTAAGATTGGCTGCGCGTACCTTCCTTGAGGTTACTGGACGCCCCGGTGCTGAGGAGCAGATTATGGGTATCTTGCTGCTGGGCAATCCGCACGACCGGATCTTTATGGAACTGAATCGCGGCTACGCAGGTGGACAGATCTTTGGCTATATCGTCCTTCCCATCTGGCCAACTGATTACAATCTGCCGCGTATTCCTGCTGCACTGGTTCATGAGTTCAACCACCGCGTTCGTCTCACCTACGAGCCCTGGACATTCGAGACAACGGTAGGTCAATATATTGTGATGGAGGGACTCGCAGAGTCATTTGCCGCCGAACTTTATGGTTCTGAATATGTTGGCCCCTGGGTAAGTAGTCTGAACGCAGAAGAGATTGAGCTTTCCAAAGCTATTATCAGTCAGGCCCTCGATGTGAGCGGTTTTGACAAGATCCGTGCCTACATTTTCGGTGATGAAACCTCGAAGCAGTGGGGTGCCCCTGCCCTTGGTCTTCCCCACTGCGCTGGCTATACTATTGGCTACCAGGTGGTACAGGCCTATCTGCGGCGCATGAGCAAAACCGCTGCTGAGGCCACGTTTGTCCCCTATGGGGAAATCATTGAAAGATCGGGCTTTTTCGCTTAAAAGTCTCTCGGTAATTTATAGTCAGGATTGAGTCATCCCTCGTAACTACTCAGGTACCATCCCTCACTTTTCTGAGGCTTGGAAAGCCGCCCCTCCCCCGAGAAAGGGAGAAAGGGCTGAGTTTGGCAGCAGCTTTGCT
>DAOTTL010000485.1:0-14843 GCA_034438135.1 Ktedonobacteraceae bacterium
AAGAGGGAGCGAGGCTGTGTGGCGGGGCGCATGCCCGCCACACAGCCTCACTCCCTCTTTTTTCGAGGGGAGCAGCGTCCTGGTAAGCCGCTGAAAAATGAGGGATGGCCCATATTTGCCATTTGCCATTGTAATACCTGGGATATACAATACACGTACGAGCAACGTTGCACATTGGAATGGGAGAGAGTGAGGAATATATCCCATGACAGAACATCAAGCAGTGATCGTCGGTGCTGTACGCACACCTACAGGTAAATTTCTTGGTTCATTGATAAACTTCAGCGCTCCAGATCTGGGCGCGATCGCGATAAAAGAGGCCGTACAGCGTTCGGGTATCGATCCTGACACAATCGACGAGGTTGTCATGGGAAATGTCGTGACAGCAGGTATCGGCCAGGCTCCTGGTCGTCAGGCGGCTGTCAAAGCGGGACTCTCTGTAGATATTCCTGCCTTTACCGTCAACAAGGTCTGTGGTTCGGGTCTGAAAGCCGTGATGCTGGCAGCTCAGGCCATTCGGGCTGGCGACGCCCAGGTCTATGTGGCCGGTGGCATGGAGAGCATGAGTAATGCCCCCTATCTGTTGAACAAAGCACGTACCGGCTATCGCATGGGCAACGGAGAACTGGTTGACTCAGTTGTCAACGACGGTCTCTGGTGCTCCTTCGAGAACATTCACATGGGCAACGAGGCCGAGATTATCGCCGAAAAGTTCCATGTGACTCGCGAGGAACAGGATAATCTGGCCCTTCAAAGTCATCAGAAGGCTGCTGCCGCAACCGCCGCTGGCCGCTTTAGAGACGAGATTGTGCCTATCGAGATCCCCGGTAAAAAAGGCACGACGCTCTTTGAAACAGACGAACCGATCCGCGCTGATACCTCATTGGAGGCGCTTACAAAACTCAGACCGGCCTTTCTGGCCGATGGCTGTGTGACCGCAGGCAATGCTCCAGGTCTGAGCGATGGCGCGTCCGCGACGGTCGTTGTAAACTCGGCTTTTGCCCAGAGCAACGGGCTGACTCCTCTGGCACATATTAAGGCCTACGCCTCTGCCGCCATTGAGCCACGCTATATCTTTGCAGCACCAACCCGTGCGGTGCGCCGTGTACTGGCATTAACAGGTTTGAAGATCAACGATTTTGACCTGATCGAGGTGAATGAAGCCTTCGCTGCTCAAGCCCTCGCCAATGGGAAAGAGCTGGATTGGGACTGGTCACGTGTCAATGTTAACGGGGGCGCAATCGCTCTGGGTCATCCAATTGGCTCCAGCGGCTCTCGTGTTCTGACCACCCTCATCTACGAACTACGCAGACGCGGCGGTGGACGTGGATTAGCAACCCTCTGTCTTGGCGGCGGCGGAGCTGTGGCTATGGCAATCGAAGTGTAGCAGAGAGATATCACTCAGCGGAGAGCTTACTTTATCATGCTAGAACAAAAACCACAACCAACTCAGCCAGCAGACGTCCAGCAACCAAGTCTCTTTGATCAGACAGAACTCGCACGCATCACTGTCCAACGTCAGAGTTGGGAAGAAACAACCGTTCGGGCCTCAACTCAACGTCTGCCCGAACGGGACTATCTTATGACTACTTCTGGCGTTCCCATTGAGCGCCTCTATACCCCACAGGAGAACGCGGCACTCAACTACCAACGTGACCTGGGTCTGCCGGGAGAGTATCCCTACACTCGCGGTGTACAACCCACTATGTACCGGGCTAAACCCTGGACGATGCGCATGTTTGCCGGTTTTGGGACGGCAGAGGATACCAATAAACGCTTTAAATACCTGCTTTCACAGGGTCAGACAGGCCTCTCCACAGCGTTTGATATGCCCACGCTCTATGGCTACGACACCGATCATCCTCTATCTGAGGGCGAGTTCGGCAAATGCGGAGTCGCGATCTCCTCTCTGGCGGATATAGAGATCCTTTACGAGGGACTGCCCCTTGACCAGATCACTACCTCGATGACCATCAATAGTCCCGCCTCTGTCATCTGGGCCATGTACATTGTCAATGCAGAAAAAAGAGGTTTTCCACGCGCAATACTCGGTGGAACGCTCCAAAACGACATACTAAAAGAGTATAGCGCCCAGAAAGAGTTTCTCTTTCCACCCGAACCCTCTCTGCGACTCGTTACGGACACCATTGAGTTTGGCACACGCTTTATGCCGCGCTGGAATACCATCAGCATCAGCGGCTACCACATCCGAGAAGCTGGAGCAACCGCAGTCCAGGAACTGGCCTTTACCCTTGCCGATGGATTAGCCTATGTGGACGCCGCCCTGGAGCGTGGTCTCAAAATCGATGAATTCGCCCCACGTCTCTCGTTCTTCTTTGATGTACACAACGATTTCTTTGAAGAGATTGCCAAATTTCGAGCAGCACGACGACTGTGGGCACGGCTGATGCGTGAACGCTATGGGGCCAAAGATCCTCGCTCCTGGCTCCTACGCTGCCACGCACAAACAGCGGGCGTCTCTCTAACCGCACAACAGGCTGATAATAATGTCGTGCGCACAACCATTCAAGCACTGGCCTCGGTTCTGGGCGGTACCAACTCGCTCCATACCAATGCACTCGACGAAGCCATGGCTTTACCTACTGAGCGAGCTGCCCTGCTCGCTCTGCGCACCCAACAAATCATTGCCAGCGAGAGCGGAGTCGTCAATACCGTTGATCCACTGGGAGGCTCCTACTTCGTTGAATCTCTGACAGATTCGACTGAACAGGCCGCAATGGATTATATTACACGCATCGACTCGTTAGGGGGTGTTCTGGCATGTATCCAGAACGGCTTCTTCCAGCGCGAGATCGCCGAGTCGGCCTATCGTTATCAACAAGAGATCGACCAGCACAGGCGAACCATTGTAGGCGTCAATGACTACACTCTGGATGAGGAGATTCACATTCCTACGCTCTATATCGACCGCGTAGGCGAAAAAACTCACCTGGATCGACTGAATCGCGTACGCCGCGAACGGAATCAGAACGAGGTCAAAAACGCGCTGGACAAGCTGCGACGCGTGGCTGAGGGCAGAGAAAATACCATGCCCGCCATCATTGAAGCAGTAAAAACCTACGCCACTCTGGGCGAGATCATGGATGTCTTTCGCGAGGTCTTTGGCGAATACATGGAGCCAGCAGTGTTTTAAAAGCAAAGTAGTAAGGAAAAGTAGTCATGCGTTGGTTAGAGTTAACAGTTCAATCCCATCCAGAAGCAGTAGAGTCCGTGAGTGAATTGCTAAGCAGCTATACACCAGGTGGGGTTGCGATTGAGGAACCCATTGAGTTGATTGACGAGGGACAGGAGTATCGCGTACTGACAGGTCAGCCTGTAAAGGTTCATGCATACCTGCCGATTGATGGACAGGAAGAAGAGGCCCATCAGCGCATTGAGGAGGGATTGTGGCACCTCTCCAGTCTGGGTCCTCAGTTTGTGGGAAAACTCTCGACGCAAATAGTCAATGAAGAGGATTGGGCCAACGCCTGGAAGGACTATTATCATGTCACGCACATTGGTCGTAGACTGGTTATCCGTCCCTCCTGGCGTGACTATCAACCGAAGGACGAAGAAACGGTCCTGGAACTCGATCCAGGGATGGCCTTCGGCACTGGCCTGCACCCAACGACTCGTATGTGCCTGGAACAGGTGGAGCTACGCACACAGCCAGGCATGAACGTCATCGACGTAGGCACTGGCTCGGGCATTCTGGCCCTGGCGGCTGCAAAACTGGGCGCACAGAATGTCTACTGCATCGACAATAGCAGCGTGGCCGTTGAAAGCGCCCGTGCCAATGCCTCAGCCAACAAACTGAGCGAAAGCATCCAGGTCGTGCTAGGAGTACTCGATGAGACCGAGGCCAGACGTATGGCGGGTCAGTACAATCTCGTCCTGGCAAACATCATCGCACGCGTAATCGGCAGCATCGCCCCTCAGCTTGCTTGCGTCATGGCTCCCAATGCCATTCTGATCGCCAGCGGGATTATCGAAGAGCGCAGCTATGAGGCCGAACAACCACTGCTAGAGGTCGGTCTGCGTCTGCTCGAACGAGCGACAATTGATGATTGGGTAACCCTTGTTATGACACGAGAATAAATCTGCAAGCAGATAGTTTTGTTGTGGGGAAAATATATGCATCGTTTCTTTATAGCGCCTGAACATGTCAAAGAGATGGGAGTGTATCTCACGCTGCCTAAAGAACTGGCTCATCAGGTACGAGATGTCCTCCGTCTGAATCTGGGCGAAAAATTGATCTTATTGGATAATCAGGGCAACGAGATCCTGTCAACCGTGGAAAGTAGCAGCCGTGCAGGTGTCATTGTACAGCTTCTAGAGCGCCATGCAGGGAAAGAATCTTCAGCGATTCGGGTTGTACTCTGTCAGGGACTCATGAAATCTTCTCGCTTCGAGTGGGTACTCGAAAAAGGCACTGAGCTGGGTGTCTCGTCCTTTATGCCCGTGATCTGTCACCGCTCCACCGCAGGTCTGGAAGATGCTGGATCAACGAAAATGGCCCGTTGGCACCGTATCATCCAGGAGGCAACGGAGCAGTGTGGACGGACCACGCTCCCGGTGCTTCTGCCTATTCGCTCGCTTGAGAAAGCTCTCGCTGACATTCCTGAAGGGGCGGTGGCTATTATGGCCTGGGAAGAGGCCGAGGGGAAATCCTTGCGCGATGTACTCTCCAATGTGCGCGTGCGGGTAGCAGGCGTCGTTATTCCTCAAACCATCCTGCTCTTTATCGGTCCCGAGGGGGGACTGGAGGCCGAAGAGGTGGCACAGGCGCGGAAACAGAGTGTCCAGATAGTCACGCTTGGTCCTCGTATTCTGCGTGCCGAGACTGCTGCCCTGGCCAGTATTGCAAATGTGATGTATGCCCTGGCGTAGAACTGCGTTCAGCAGGTCAGACCTGTATGAGTGAGGAGAAAATACCTGGCGTGAAGCAAAAAAACGCTCTACCCTTGAAATTCTGCGCAAGCTACGTTATGATTTTGCAATATAAAGAGCGCTACCCTGACTGAGTGCGTTTCCACTTGACCTTTGCGGCTTTTAGAGCTATCCTCTCTTCACGTGAAATACGTGTCAGTTGCTCTTCTTTCCACTCCGCTTAGCTCAAAGGGAACTGAAACTAGAAAACAGGAAACGAACAATGCAAGAGAAACCAGCCAGAGGAGAGTCAGCAAACAGACTGATTGAGAGCGAGGCAGTTTCATGGTGGAGTTGGAAACCAGGCATGAAACCGCTCTATGCTCTGCTTTTGGGAGGTGTGCTGAGTCTCACGGGACTCTTTCTTTTGCTCAACAGTGGCACAGCATTGATTCTAAATGTGCTCGACAGCGTAACACCCGCACAGAGAGTACCTGGCATCGTAGTGGGACATAGTCAGACGGTCATTGGCTCGCAACAGGTCACAATCCGCCTGGCAACCCCTGGCTTTCCAACAGAGATTTCACTGGTGGTTCCCAGTAATAGCCTTGCAGATCTGGCTAACGGCACGCATATTGTCGTCGAGTACGCAACGCATCAACGTCTTCCCTATGCCCTGGAAAGTGCTGGCAAGCGCATAGTCCTGTCCGGCACGCTTACACCAGGCATAGTGTCCCTCCTGATCTTTAGTCTGCTGCTCCTACCCTACCCACTTCTGTTGAGCTTCTGGGGATGGCGCGATCTACGAACCCGCCAGACTCGCCAGATCATTGGCTCTGTCGTCGCACTGCGCGAAGCAAAGCAAACAACGAGACGCACCCCGGGTCTGGTTCCCCGCATCACCTCCACATGGTACGGAATTGCGCTCCAGGCAGAGAACGGGCAGAGCGCCAGTGAACCGGAAATTTTTATCTTTGGTGTCCAACAGGAGATGCATAAAGATCTTCAACGGGGAGATCGAGTGATGGCCACCTACTCGCCTCATCTGCGCCATCTCTATGCGCTCAAACATTTGAAAGGCGAAGGAACTTAGACGTTGTGGAGTGATGGAAGAGGGCCTCTTTTTATGCGTACAATCTATCTTAACCAGGTACAACGGCTCCTGCGGGAAGGCTTAGATCTTCTCTTTCCGCCTCGCTGTACCTGCTGTCAGCGCAACGGCTTCACTCTCTGCCCGACCTGTCTGCAAGAGATGCAGCCAATGAACGCGCCCATTTGTCGGCACTGTGGTGCATACCTTACAACTGTAGACGCGGCATGCAGTTTCTGCCAAAGGCACGAATTACGCCTGAACGGATTACGCAACGTCCACAGTTATCAGGGAAAACTTCAGCATGCTATCCATGCACTGAAATATCGGGGAGAGCAACATCTGGCGGAGCCACTGGGACAACTGCTCGCCCAGACATTCAGGCACTACAATATGCACGCAGATGCACTTGTGCCACTGCCATTACATCCTCAACGTCAACGAGATCGAGGATACAATCAAGCAGCTTTGCTGGCCAGAGTTTGCGCAACCTATCTGAAAATACCTTGTCGGGAAGATCTCGTCATACGCCAGCGTCCCACGTATGCACAGGTTGGACTGAAAGCAGACGAGCGCCGCCAAAATGTTGCAGACGCCTTCGCCTGTCAGGCGAAAGCAGGGATCCATATGTATAGGACACTCGTTCTGATAGACGACGTAAGTACGACAGGCTCCACGCTGGAAGCCTGCGCGGCTCCCCTCTATGCAGTTGGGATGAGAGAAATTTGGGGGCTTGTTCTGGCACGCCCAGACAATAAGGTACAAGATGCATCGAAAGTTATGCTATAATAAGCCAACCAATATGATTAGCATTCAACAGTGGCTAAACTTCTTGTATTGAAGATGTGCTGCTTGTTCTTTACAACAAAGAAGGAAAAAAACTGATGTTCAGTAGTGGGAAATGGCTGCGCACCGGTCTCATCTGGCTGGTGGTGATCCTGGCTATTGCCCTGGTCATTTTGCTATTTTTCCGCCAGCAATCCGATACACAGCAAGTCAACGTCTCCACGCTGCTCGCGCACATCAAAACGGATATGCAGAGCGGACAAAAAGACACGCTAGAAGTAGCAAGCACGACGCTCACGCTCACCAGAGGATCGGATGCCACCAAAGAAGTCGCAAATGTCAACAGTTCGTTCGATGTGACAACCGTTCTAAAAGATAACAACATCGATTACACGCATCAAGGCCTCACGCTACAGTATGATCCTCCTAGCTCCGTGGGATCGTTGTTAAATATTTTAGGGGGTCTCATTCCCTTTCTTCTGATTGCTGGCCTGCTGATCTTCATGATTCGCCAGACACAAGGAAGCAACAATCAAGCTATGTCTTTTGGGAAAAGCCGGGCACGTATGTTCATGGGCAATAAGCCCACGGTAACTTTTGCCGACGTGGCTGGTGTGGATGAGGCGAAACAGGAACTCCAGGAGATTGTGGAATTTCTGAAATTTCCCGATAAATTTGCTGCTCTGGGGGCACGTATTCCAAAGGGTTTGCTACTGGTGGGACCACCAGGTACGGGCAAAACATTGATTTCCCGCGCAGTGGCTGGCGAGGCGGGGGTTCCTTTTTTTAGCATTAGTGGGTCCGAGTTTGTAGAAATGTTTGTGGGTGTTGGCGCAAGTCGGGTACGCGATCTCTTCGATCAGGCCAAGCGCAACAGCCCTTGCATTGTCTTTGTCGATGAAATCGACGCAGTGGGACGTCAGCGAGGCTCTGGCCTGGGCGGCTCGCACGATGAGCGAGAGCAAACACTGAATCAGATCCTTGTCGAGATGGATGGTTTTGATACGAATACAAACGTGATTGTGATCGCCGCAACCAATCGTCCCGACGTGCTCGACCCGGCGCTGCTGCGTCCAGGTCGCTTTGACCGTCAGGTAGTTCTTGACAAACCCGATATACGTGGACGTATAGCTATTCTCAACGTTCATGTCAGAGGAAAGCCTCTGGACAAACAGGTCTCTCTGGATATCCTGGCGAAACAGACTCCTGGCTTCTCTGGCGCTGACCTCTCAAATCTTTTGAATGAGGCTGCTATTCTGGCAGCACGTCGCAATAAGCGCAAGATTGATATGAGCGAACTGGAGGAGGCTATCGATCGCGTGGTGGCTGGTCCTGCTCGCAAGAGTCGCCTGATCAGTGAACGCGAAAAAGCCATCACTGCCTATCACGAGGTTGGACACGCACTTGTCGCTCGCGTTCTGCCCAATACTGATCCCGTGCATAAGGTTTCGATCGTTGCTCGCGGTCAGGCTGGCGGCTTTACGATGCTCTTGCCTACTGAGGATCGTTACCTGTGGAGTAAACCGCAGTTTGAGGACATGCTGGCCTATGCTCTAGGCGGTCATGTAGCCGAATTGATTATTTTTGGCGAAGTGACAACTGGCGCGTCCAACGATATTGAGCGCGTGACCAAAATTGCACGCTCAATGGTGACTGAATATGGCATGAGTAGCCGTATTGGCCCCATGGCACTAGGCCATAAGGAAGAGCTGATCTTCCTGGCGAGAGATTTTGGAGAACAGCGCAATTATAGCGAACAGACTGCACGCGAAATTGATGAAGAGATCCGACGCCTTATCCAGGAAGCTTTTGACAAAGCCTACAATGTCCTTCTGCAACATAAGACTCGCATGATTATGATTAGCGAGCGCCTGATCAAAGAGGAGACTCTTGAAGGTCCTACCTTCGAGGCTCTTTTCAATCAACAGATTGAGACAGAGCACGAGGAAGCCCCTTCTGTCCTGGCAGGTTCGCCTAAACTGCCTAAAGTAAAACCCAATGGGTTCAACAATGAACAGGCAAATCGCGCTGAGAAACGTCGGTCTGTTCCTCTCCCACCTCACCTTCCAACGCCGCAAGACAATGAGAACGGCGTCCAAAACTAACTGTCCTCAATGCCTGGACCTGTTACAGGTCGGGATTGGAAATGCGTCTCCCGGAGAGCACGCTTCTCCAATCCTGTAAGGGGGAAAGCACCTAATGGATATTGAGATCAACACCCAACGCATCCACCTGGATACCCAGCAGTTGCTCGGCAGCGGTGGTGAGGGCAATGTTTTTCTGATCCAACTCGATGGACGATCAGTCGCAGTCAAAATCTACCATACACCGACCCCTCAGCGCGAGAGGAAACTGCGTGCTCTCCTGAAACACAGGTGGCAACTGCCTCTGGAGAAGGTTGCGTTTCCCCTTCAGGAGGTGCGCACGCCTGGTAAGGATCAGCTCATCGGTTTTACGATGCTCTATCTGCTAGCTCCCTCTCAAGCTGGAACCCCACAGCAAACGTTTGAGCTTGCGACACTCGCCAACAGGAGACAGCGGTCAAAGCTGGGAATCTCGACCCGCGATGTGGCGGAGCTTTTTCTGGATGGTGCGCGAACGCTGGAAAGTCTGCACAGCCAGGGTCTGGTGGTTGGAGATCTCAGTGATCAGAATGTGTTCTGTCGGAATGGGAAGATGCTCTGGATTGATACAGATGCCTGGCAATTCATGTCCTATCCCTGTCCCGTAGGAACCGAAGATTTTCTCGCTCCCGAGTTGTATGATCTCGATCTGAGTCTACGCCCCGTCTTTCAACCTGAACATGACTGGTATAGTTTCGCGGTGCTGCTCTTTCGAGCCCTCCTCCTGGTTCATCCCTATGGAGGCACTCATCCCACCCTGCCGACCGTGATGCAACGCGCCCGTCATAGCGTTTTTGTGCTCGATGCGTCGGTGATCTATCCTCGCATGGCCTATCCGCCTGAACTCCTGAGTAACGAGTTGCGAACCGTTTTTGAGCGCATCTTTAGCCAGCGGTGGCGTGGTCCCTTTCCACAAACACTACTTCAACAGTATCACGACACGCTAATAACCTGTCCTACATGCCAGATCTCTTATCCGCAGGAACGTACGAATTGTCCGCTCTGTCACGCCCGTTCGTCTGTACAGTTCACCCGCTCGGACCAGGCTGGTATTCTGGCAACGCAACTGCTACACACATCGGGCAAGTTCGTTTTCTGTACAGTTCAGGGAGAAACAATCTATGCCATCGCCAATGAGGGCGGTCAAATGGTCCTGTGGATCAAACGTCAGGGGGTAACTCCAAACCGTCTGGAACTCTTTCAGACCCTTCCAGGCACGACATATGCTTTGAGCGGCTCTATCTTGCTTGTGAATCCACCGCAAACGACGCGGATCTTTCTCCTCGACATCTCTGGTTCTCGTGCTCAGCCACTGGAGGAACAGAAAACGGCTCTCTTTGCTGGAACACGTGAAGCGGCCTTTCAGACCTCCCAGGATCAGATCTTTGTTATCCAGAACGGCGCACTTCTGGCAGGCTCGTGGCAGGATGATGTATGGCAGGCCCGTCCAATGCGCTCAGTTATAGAGAAACAGACCTGGTTTCGTGCGGCTCAGCGAACAGAGGATACCCGCCCAACGCTTTTTGGTGCGTTTCAAGTCCTCCACCAGCAGATGTACTGGCTGGTCCGAGATCATTCTGTCTATGACGTGGCATTATCAGATCTGGATGAAACAGAGACGCTACAAGACGTTGCGGTCTATTTCTCATCCAACGATATTCTCGTACGTCGTCTAACTCGTCAGCAGGGAAGCGAGTATCTGCGCACTGAGATACTTGATATGCAGGGACAGATCACCTTTCGTGCACCCAAACTCAGACGCAGCGAACATCCCCAGCCCGGTCTGCATGGACTGGTCTACCAGTCCGGCACACTGCTCCATGCCACTGACTCAGGTATTCGCCAGGAAAAGGTTACAGGCAATAGCTTTAAAACGTTCACTGCAACTGCTCCTTACGTCCACGAAGGCGATATCCTTGCTCGATACGGCTCAGGTATTCTGGTGACAGGCGAAGATGCCATTACGTACCTGGTTCTCTAATTTTCTCTGCTGTTTGCTCGCTTTTCTTCGTCTTAGAATTCAACAGTGATACCTGAAGCCTGAATAACTGAAATAGCCTGTTTCATGCTAATGGTTGCACCGCGAAGTTCCTGTACGCCTATATGCGCACCCTCCAGATCACAGCTACTAAAATCCACGCCAGATAGCTTGCTACGAGACAGCTCCGCACTGCGCAAATTACAATCAATCAGCACAGCACGAGAGAGATCTGCTTCTAGCAGGTCAGACTCGCTCAAATCGCAGTGCTCAAAACGCACAGACTTGAAGGTCGAAAAACGAAACTGTGCCAGGTTGATCTGACAATTTTTGAAGAGGACATCTTCAAAATGGGCCTCCCCTGCGAGAAAGCCTGTCATGCGGCAATCAATCAACTCAACCCGGTACAGACCCGCCTTGTACCAGTTGGCTGTCACTAGATCACATCCACTCAATCGCACATCTACCAGCCGCACTTCTTCCAGATCGGTATTCATCATAGCAACCTGCGAAAACATGGCCTCTTCAAACGAGACATGATCGGCTTGCTGAGCGCTCAAATCCACAGAAGAAAGCATCAGAGAACGATACAGTTCCCCGCGTAGCACACAGTTCCCAGGTATTCCCTCAACAAGATTTCTCTTGAGCAGTTTTGGAGGCTTCACGACCTGTTCAGACTTCTGAGTGTTCTTTTTCATACTGACATGTTACCCTTATGCTTGCAAAGCAGAGTAAGCTCTGGCTGCGATTGCTCGGACAAGGTTCTCATCTGGCCACCACCATTCGGTCCCATCCGGCAGTTGTTCGGAGATCAAGGCATGGCGATAGCGCCAGCATGCAAAGACCAGAGGGCGAATCCTCATCACATCGGCGAGACGTTCCAACTCATCCTCTGAGAGAGAAAGATGCGCACGATAGCCAGCAACCACAGCGTCGATAAGGCGAGGCGACCACTCACCCTTCTTGAAAGCAGATGACCAGATGAGGACAGCCAGAGGCGCGAGACGTGGCCCACGCCCTGCCGCGGTCCAGTCAATAAAGAGAAGGTCATTGCTACGTGTGATGAGAGAATTTTTCAGTACCGGATCGGGATGAATGAAAGCGGCGGGAAGGTCATGACAGTGGTCGGCAGACGCGACCTGCTCACGTAAAGTTTCGTAGAGTGCGCGGTTCTGACTGGGCACCCGATCCTCAATGGCTGAAAGCCAGGAGTTGGCTGCCGCCAGCTCATTCTGAGGTCCGCCGCCAGATAGCGAGTAATGATGGAGTGCTCCCGCCTCACGCGCAACGGCACCCTCCTCGATAGGTAACATGTTCAGGCGACCGAGCAGATCTCCCAATGCGTTCAGTGTGCGACCGCTGGAGCCAGCAACAGTGCCCTCGATATACTCGGTGACAAGGATGCCTCGTCCATAAAGGACAGATACCGGCTTAGGGTCTGCACACCGTTCGGCGGGTAAGCCCTGTCTCTCAAGAAACCGCAAGATCTCGGCGTCCCCTTCAACATGTTCAATCGAACGCCCTGCTGGAAATACACGGACAATCCAGCGGCGGCCATCGTGGAGATTGACACTGAATACCCCTGTATCGAGTCGATCCAGACCAAACGCGCTCACACCATAGCGATCCTTTATATGCGCGTAGAGATACTCTTCTTTAACTGAAAATGGCAAGCGATGCATTGGTCAAGTCCCTTCCCTCGATGCACGAGACGGCTCCATGCCACGCCAGGGTCACCTGATAGATGACGTTTCGTCTCTCTATTATATCAAAGAACGGAACGACTAGCGATGCCCTGTTTTGCCCATCCGCCCACCCAAAGAGTCAGCTATGAGTTCATCCCTCATTTTTGTAAAATGAGGGATGAACTCATATATCTTCAAGAGAGAAGGATGAGTTTGCCAGCAGCTCTGCTCCTGGCAAACTCATCCTTCTCTCTCACTTTTGGGGAGGGAGGCTTTGCAAGCCGCTGAAAAATTAGAAATGACTCATAAGGTTGACAAACCTCAATTCCTTCAGGTATTATTAGTGTCATAGATACACTAATATAAGTGTTAAAGATACGTTTTCTAAAAAGAAAGGGGCGATTGCATTTATGGGTAAGTTTGCAGGAGCGCCAGCACAGGCCGACGAACGGGACGCGACGCGAGGTGCGTATGCAGCGCGTTTTCAAGAGTTCAGTGAAGCTGGACGGCAAGCGGGTTTTACGCCTGCGCACAGCGACGGCGAGAAAATTGCGCTGATACTGGTAGATTATCAACACGATTTTGTAGATCCCACGGGAACGCTCTATGTGCCCGGTGCGCAAGAAGACGTTTCACGTCTTCTAAGCTGGTTCTACACAAATGCAGCCAGGATTACCTCGGTCTATACCTCGCTCGACACACATCTGCCATTTCAGATTTTCTTCAGTTCATGGTGGAAAGATCCCCGGACGGGTGAGCATCCTCAGCCATTCACCCCAATCACCACACAAGATGTGAATAGCGGACGTTGGGTGCCAGTCGTCCAGCCCACATGGTCGGTTCGTTATGTCCATCTGCTGGCCGAGAAGGCCAGGAAGGACCTGATGATCTGGCCCTATCACACAATGGAGGGAACTGAGGGTCATATGCTGGTTGCTCCGATCAGTGAGGCTATCGCCTGGCACAGTACCGCACGCGCGACCCAACCCACCTATGTAGTCAAGGGACGCACTATCCGTACCGAATACTACGGCATCTTTGGGGCAGAAGTGCCCGATCCAGAAGATCCCGAAAGCGGTCTGAATACTACGCTGCTGGATGCCGTGATGAAGCACGATAAAGTTTATATTGCTGGCGAAGCAAAATCGCACTGTGTGTTGGAGACAGAGCGGCAACTCATCACTCGCTTTGGCAATCAGCCAGAACTACTGAAACGTCTCCACTTCTTGACCGACTGTACCAGTTCTGTACAACATCCTACGATCAACTTTGATGCACTGGCCGATGACGAACTGACGGCAATGCAGCGCCAGGGCGTACAGATGGTGCTCAGTACCGATCCCATACGCTAAAGAACCTCTCAGAAGAGAAAAATCAGGAGCAGAAGAGTACATATACGGCTCTGCCTTGAGCTATACTCATACGCATGAGCGCACATACGCTCATCGGGCATTATACTGTCAAAAAACGCAACAGCACAAAAGGAGCAGTTCTGATGAACGACAACCAGGAACCGCAGCAGACCGAACATACTATAGACAGTGTGCAGGATCTTTTCCAGCAGGCCAGGGCATCATCCAAACAGAAAGGACTCAACCCCAGTAGTGCCGAGATCCTCATCCAGAACCTCAATCCAACCACGCTGGCAGGCACACAGGGGGTCAGCTACGAGGTTCTAAGCAGCGACAAGGCCTTTCTCTTCGTACCGGTGATAGATATGACCGGGAGTATGGAAGCCTTTCGCCAGGAGGTCATTCACGCCTATAACGGGATGTTACAGGCGCTCAAGGACAGTAAACAGGCCGATGCTATCCTGATGTCATCCTGGACGTTTAATACCGATTCGTATCTGCTGCACGGCTATACGCCGCTAGAGTATGTACCGGAACTTGAACGACACATCTATCAGCCAACGGAGCAGACAGCACTCTACGATGCCATCCTCGACGCCATCACGGGAGTCGTCGCCTACGGTCAGGAGTTGCGCAACGCCGGAGCGCGTACCAGAATTACCCTGGTTATCTTCACGGATGGACATGATAACGCCTCACACCATAGCGCCAGACAGGTGCGAAAAGTGATTGAGGACCTGCTCATCTCGGAGATGTACACCTTTGCTCTGATCGGCTTCGGTAGTGGCTTTGCGCAAAAAATTGCCAAAGATCTGGGCATCCCAAATGTCATGGAGGCACGAGCCGATGCCGAAGAGATCCGACGAGCCGTCTCGGTCGTTTCTCGATCAGTCATTCGCGCCTCACAAACGGTTGTCTCCTCCCAACAAGGTGGCTTCTTTAGTTAAAGAAAGAGGAACC
>DAOTTL010000486.1:0-5434 GCA_034438135.1 Ktedonobacteraceae bacterium
GAAAAGCAGGACAGATTCATCATATGAAAGATGGCGGCGGTCCTTGCAGGCCGCAGAAAAATGAGGCATGACTCATACAAATTGAGAAAGGATGGACATAAATGGTAAGATAGATGTAGAAATGTAAACTCAACCGGAAAGAGAGGACTGGGAATCCTGGAGAAGATCCTGAATGTTCTGGTTCAAGTCGTGCACTATTTTGCTGAGCAGCAGACACGTGTCTATCTGGTAGGTGGCTCTTTGCGTGATCTGTTATGGGGTGAGCACTGTACTGACTGGGATCTGGTGACTGATGGGGATGCGCACAAACTGGCACGCCATCTGGCAGATAGGTTGGGAGGTTTCTACGCCTATTTGCATGAAAAAGCCAGCCGTGTGATTGTGCGCTCTATAGGATCTGAGTCTGGTGATGATCTGGTTCTGGATATTGCTTCGCTCAAGGGTGGGAGTCTGGAGACGGATCTGCGGGAGCGTGACTTTACTATCAATGCTATGGCAGCTCCGCTGGCTCCTGTGGTTGCACATCTGGCAGCGGGTCTCTCTCTGAAGGATGCACGCGAGCTGTTGATCGATCCATTCAAGGGTTATGTGGACTGTGAGAGGCGTCTTGTGAGGGTGGTAGGAAATGATGTGTTTCGACATGATCCATTGCGTATGCTTCGCGCTCTGCGCCTGGCATGTTGTCACTCGCTAACGCTGGCGACGCGTACTCGGGCACTCCTTTTGCGTGACGCTGCTCTGCTGCCCCAGGTGGCTCCTGAGCGTGTTCGCGAGGAGCTATATACGTTGCTGGCTTCCTCTGGTGGACTGGATCAACTGCATCAGTTAGATGAGTATGGCCTGTTGACCGTTCTCTTCCCTGAGTTTATGTCCGCTCGTGGAATGCTGCAACCTGCGCCTCATTACTGGGATGTGCTGGAACATTCTCTCCAGTGTGTCTACTATCTGGAAGAATTGACGACTCTTTTGCAGTCGGACTCTCCAGGTGCTCTGTTCTCCGATACGACTATGACTTCGGTGGCTGCTGAGACTTTTCATGGATTGTGTGATGTGTTGCACGAGGCCGAAGAACAGGATGTGTTTCATTTTGAAGATCTGATTACTGCTCGTATGAAATTGGCCACGCTCTTGCACGATGTGGGTAAGCCGGTCAGCCGATCCATTGATGAAGAGGGTGGGATTCATTTTTATAACCATCCCTTGATTGGTTCGTCATTGGCCTCCAAGATCATGCACCGCCTGGCTTCCAGTACGCGTGATCGTCGTCTCGTTCAGATAGTCGCGGCCCATCATATGCGGCCAGGTCAGCTAGGTCAGGATGGACCCGTCACGCAGCGAGCCATTCGGCGCTATTTTGTTGACCTGGGTTCTACGGGCATTCTTGTTGCCCTTTTCTCACTGGCCGATCATCTGGCCACACTTGGTCCGCAGCCTCGCACTCAGGCCCTGGAGCGGCACCTTAAGGTAGTCTATCTTCTTCTCAATAAGTACGTCCGTGAGCGTACACAGTTACTTCCTCCCAATATAGTTCGAGCTGACGAGCTTATGAGTCGTCTGAAACTCTCGCCTGGTCCTCTCGTCGGTCAACTGCTGGAAATAATCGCGGAAGCCCAGGCGGACGGGGCAATCTCCTCGCGCGAAGAGGCGTTTCTCTTTGCCAAAGAGTACTTACTCACTCAGAACGATGCACATGACAAATAAAAAAGGCTGTTCCGAATAGAACTGAAGATATACCTATACGTTTCCTTAAAAATTTACACTCGGCATCTATTATTATAGTTTTGCCTGGCTCTGATTATCTTCCTTCATCTAAGTATGAGAGGGAGATACAGAGAAGATAAGGCCCTGCCAACCGAAACCGTCCCACCCCACAAGGAGAAACGAGACATTGCGGACGCAACGCAACGCGCTGCGCCCGCAATGTCTCAAAAAAGAATAGGGGGTTATTCGTCAACAAAGTCTATGCAAAGCAAGCATTGTCTGGAAGGTCTACTGATTTGACAAGGCACGCTGCATAGCATACCATAACAGTGCGTTTGTGGACGCGAACAGATGTACCGCATTGTTCAATCTTCCCTGGAGGTTCGATGGAGAAGGCAATTGCAATCTTGTATCAGGGGCGCAAACAGGATACCTCGGAGATGGCTCATCATCTGACGCCGCATTTACAGGAAAAAGGGTACGAGGTGCGTGTGGTGGACATACGCGACGAGGATGAAGAAGGGGTTGATAGTCGCCTCGACGATTGCGATTTTGTGCTTGTGCTAGGTGGCGATGGTACTATTTTGCACGCTACCCGGCTCTGCGCACGTGTCAACGTGCCGATTGTGGGTGTCAACTTTGGGCGAGTGGGATTTTTGACAGAGTTGGAGCCCGAAGAAGTTGTAGAAAAGTTGCCGCTTTACCTGGAGAGAGATAAATCGGTCTGGGTTGATACGCGTGCGATGTTGCATGCGAAATTGGAGCAGGATGGAGAGTGCGAAGAGTTTCTGGCGCTGAACGATGTGGTGATTGCTCGTGGTGCATGGCCTCGTGTGGTCACAATTGACATCTGGGTTGATAATTACTCCTATAACAAAACCTATGCCGATGGGATTATTCTCTCTACTGCGACTGGCTCAACGGCGTATAATATGGCTGTAGGAGGGCCGTTGCTGCATCCGCAAGTAGAGAGTTGTGTGCTTACTCCTATTGCTCCGCATCTGGCGTTCGACCGTTCGCTGATCCTACAACCAGAGGCCACGGTACAATTGCGTATCTCGACTGGTGCGCAATCTGGCGTTTTCTCTGCGGACGGTCAAATGAATCGCGAACTTAAGGATGGGGCGACGGTAACGGTACGCAAGAGTCAGTATAACGCTCGTTTTCTCAGACGTAGGCCACCAACGTATTTTTATCAGATCATTTCGGCCAAGTTGAGAGAAGATTCTTAAGGTATTTTTTTTCTTGGAGAGAGTTGCTCTTTAATAGTGGAGTTAACCAGGCTTTAAGGCATTATGCCCTATGCCGTATCATCTCTTCCGCCAGTGAATATTGACAAGGCTATCGAGATAGCGCTTGTGTACAAATTGGCCTGAGGGGATGATCTCAGTAGGTACGACGAATTACTATGTTACTTGAATTAAGCATCCGAGACTTCGCCATCATTGATAGTCTACATCTACACCTTAATCGTCTGTTCAACGTGTTTACAGGCGAAACTGGTGCGGGCAAATCGATTATTATCGACGCTGTTAACGCGTTGTTAGGCGGTAAGATCGGCGCAGAGTTTGTACGCGCCGGAGCTGATCGGGCCTCTGTAGAAGGCATTTTCACGATAAATCCGCTCCCGCCGATAAAAGACGACTGGCAGCCTTTTGAGCCTTCTCTGACTCCCTCCAATGAATCAAATGGCGCACGTACCCTGCTGGAGGTGCTCGACCAGGCAGAGAAACGCACCATCCAGGTCAGTGCTGATACCGAGAGCGCAGACGCATCGGTGGCTCTCGCCACTATCTTGCATCAGTACGATATTGAACCTGAAGGCAATCAATTGATTCTCGCCCGTGACATCTTTCGCTCAGGACGGACAGTTGCTCGGATTAATGGACGGGCCATTTCTCAGCAGGTTCTTCAGCAGGTAGCTAGCTGGCTGGTCGATATTCATGGTCAGAGCGAGCATATGAGTTTGCTGAGACCGGACCAGCATGTGAACTTTCTGGATCGTTATGCTGACACTCTCTCTCTGCGCGACCAGCTTGGTGCTCAGGTGACTGAGTGGCGCGACGCCCGTAAACGGTTAGTTGAACTCCAACAGAGCGAGCGCGATGTCAGTCGTCGCACAGAATTTCTCAGTTTCGAAATTGATGAGATAGAGAAGGCTGAATTGCAAGTTGGCGAGGTAGAGGAACTGGAGGAGGAGCGTCAGGTATTGAGTAGTGCCGAGCGCTTGCAGGAACTGTGTTCGTTGGTTTACGGCTCACTCAAGGGGGGCGATAGTAGCGACGATAGTTACAGGCCAGCTCTGGATCAGTTGCGTCCAGCTCTACGTGCTTTGAACGAACTGGCACGCCTGGATAAAAACCTCAAGGAGGAGGAGGACAGTTTAGCGGAAGCTGTCTATCGTCTGGAAGAGATTGCGACGAGTATTAGTGGGTATCAGAGTGATATTGAAGATAACCCACAGCGTCTGGCGGAAATCGAGGATCGATTAGATCTGATCTCACGTCTGAAGCGCAAGTATGGTGCGACAATTGAGGACATCTTGCAGCGTGTGACTGAAGATCGGGCCGAACTGGAGACATTGGTAAACCGGGACGAACTGATTGAGCAGTTGCAGAAACAGGATAGTGTTCTGCGCCGGGAGATCGGTCGGGTGGCGGAGCAACTGTCAGCGCGTCGTCGAGCAAATGCGGTCAATCTGGCGACGGCGATGGAGGAGCAACTAAACGACCTCAATATGAAGCGTGCCCGTTTCTCTGTTGAGATTACGCAGGTCGCGGATTCAGAGGGAGTTCCGGTCAGAATCGGAGAGGCTCCAGAGGAGCATTTTGCCTGTGATACGACGGGCATTGACCGGGTACAATTTATGATTGCACCTAACCCCGGTGAACCGTTCAAACCTTTAAACAGGATCGCCTCTGGTGGTGAGACTTCGCGCTTAATGCTTGCTCTCAAGACTATCCTGGCGGAGGCTGATGCCACACCAACGTTGATTTTTGATGAAATTGACGCGGGCATCAGTGGCAAGAGTGGTCAGGTTGTTGGTGAGAAGCTCTGGCAACTGACCTGTAACCATCAGGTTATCTGTGTCACTCATCTGCCGCAGATTGCGGCCTTTGCCGATACGCACTATAATGTGAACAAACAGATTTTTGATGATCGCACCAGGACTATTGTAAATGAATTGCGACCGGACCAGCGGGTGCGTGAGATCGCCCATATTATGGGAGGCAGCGTCACTGAATTTTCGATGAAAAGTGCAGAGGAGATGCTGGCGCGTTCCTATCTCTGGAAAGAGAATAGGGGACGCTAAAGGATTGAGTGATGAATAAAAAATTTACGAGTACGATTTTACTTTTCGCTGTGTTTATTGGCTTTTTGTGGTGGGGACTGGCTATGCTTGTTTCTCCTGGCAAGGATGTTGAGACCTGGATCTACTCATTGCTTTTGCTGGTCTGTTCGGGCTACGCGCTGGTTTCTATTCTGCTGCTTCCTCGCAAACAACAAAAATAAAGAGCAGGTGTCTTTTCATCTTTATGTGAAACATCCCTGCTTTTGCAAAAGCAGGGGAAAAGGCGTTCTATGAATCATCCCTCATTTTTGTAAAATGAGCAAACGCTCTTGCTGGTGGCGCAGCCGCCAGCTTTTCAAAGAGAAAGGGCTGAGTTTGGCAGCAGCTTCGCTGCTGCCAAACTCAGCCCTTTCTCCTTTTCGCGGGGGGAGGGGCTTTGCA
>DAOTTL010000487.1:0-19617 GCA_034438135.1 Ktedonobacteraceae bacterium
TTTGCTCGCCATCCCTTTCTTATTCGCCGCCGCAGGTGGCAAGCAGAGGGCACCTGAGTAGTTCTCATCCCTCATTTTTCTGCGGCTTTACAAGCCGCAGAAAAATGAGCTATCTCCGATTCTGGCCCTTGAAAAAGAACGGGTACGTATGATATCGTGCAACTAACTCAGACGGAATACCCTACCCTATCCACGCAGGTCAGTGGGTGTTTGACGGGCAAGGATGGTTTGAAAGCAATCTCATTACCTGTTGATGGCAGCGGTTACATTGTTCAGCAGAGAAAGAAAAGATATATTTTATGGTCACGCACGAAGAACTCAAAGACAAGCAAACGCAAGAACACTGCTTTCTCTGTGCGATTGACCCTCAGCCCTGCACCGTGGGCTGTCTGGAAGGACTGCTCATTGCCGCCCATGAGACCGAGATCGACGAAGAGATCGTACCATGGGTCACTCTGAAAATTGGCATGGAGTACGCTTCAATTACGCTCAACCGCTACTATCGAGCCTTCGTTAAGAGTTTACGTGCGCTGAATGGCTCCCTGGAGGGCTACGGACTTGTTCTACGCGTTTATCACCTGCCCCACCCCACGGCTACGACTACACATGGCGACCGCACTGTCGCTCGCTATCGCGCGAATAGCTATACTCTGGCCGTTCTAGCTCCTGACACTATTCTCAATATCACCGATCTCAATCAGGCTGAATATTGCGCACGCCAGTATTTACTGGGTCGGCTAGCTCCTTCGGGCAGTTCAATTGCCTCTTTGCGCGGAAACCTGGTACATCATTGTTTTAAAGAGCTATTGAAAGAACAGGATCGCGGCAGGTATGTGCGCGACCGAGGTAGCAATGAGGACCCGCTGGCCATTTTGCATAGACATCTGGACCGTGAACTCGCTTTATCGCAGATTGATCTGGCCTTGCTCAACACGACCGCTGAGGCGATGCGTGCTGAGGTCACACCTCATCTGGAAAGTCTGGCTACCTGGTTCAGTCAACAACGCGCGACTTTATGGGATCTGCCTGTAGAGGAGGAAACGGGAGAAAGTATGTCGGGCAGCGAGACGATGGTGCGTGCGGAGACCTTTCTGCTGGCACCTGAGATTGGACTGCGTGGACGGCTAGATCTGCTCTGGCAGCAGGGGGGTCGTCGTCGTCTGTTGGAGCTAAAAAGTGGCGGAGCCAGCGGCGAACTGCCGCGTTCGGCCCATAAGTGGCAGGTGCAGGGTTATCACGCCCTACTTGCTGTGCGCCGTGAGTCGCGGATGAAAAAGTCCCTGGCGACATTGCTTTATAGTGGTACTCCCCAGGCAGCTCAGGATTTCGGTATTCCCTTTACTATCCGTCAACTTCAACAGGTCAATGCCACACGCAATACGCTTGTACTCAGTCATGTCACCGGCGTGCCACCTGCACCTCCTGGTCCCTCACGCTGTACAAAATGCGCGATGTTCGATGCCTGTGAACAGGTATCGGACCTGCTCCACTGGCAGCCACCAGAAATACCTCTACCAGTTGAAGAGACTCTGGAGCAGTCAGACAACGATGAGTTGAAAGCTGGCGAACCCCGCAGGGCATTACAGGTCCCTGTTCTACTCACCCCTGAGGAGCGTGACTTTTTTGCCACTTTCTATCATCTGTTGCAAAAAGAGGGCTATGAGATTGAGAAGCAGCAGGCTCAACTCTGGCATATGCCAGTTGAAGAGCGAGTTACACGGGGCACAGCTATCTCTGGACTCACTCCTCTGGGGGAGCCTGAATTAACGGACCAGGGAGAATGGCAGCAATCTTTTAGCTGCAAGAATACATCCGAGTTGCGCGAAGGCGATGAAGTTTTACTCAGCGATGGTAGTCCAGTAACGGGTGAGGTAGTGACAGGCACTATTCTCGCGGTAAGTTCAACGCAGGTGCGGGTCTGGATGCCTGAATTGATTGCTCATCCATCACTGTTGGACCGCTATGGTACAAGCATCGTTCATGTGCGCACAGTCCAGAATCTCCTGCGCTGGCTCTCAGCAAATGCCCGCTTGCGTGCACTTGTCAACGGCGAATTGCGTCCAACTTTCTCCACCCAAACGTTTCAGCCACGTCCCGATTTTAATGCCGAACAAAACCTGGCAGTCACCCGTGCCTTACAGATGCGTGATTACTTACTAATCCATGGACCGCCAGGAACGGGCAAGACCAGCGTCATCGCAGAAATCGTCAAACGGCTCTGTCAGCAGGGTCAACGAGTTCTGCTGGCTGGTTTCACTAATCAAGCTGTTGATAATATGTTACTACGCCTGGAGCGCGAAGGCTTTCATGACTATATTCGCCTGGGCCATGAGCGCAGTGTAGACGAGGGTGTGTATCCGCGTCTTTTACAGGTACTCAGCAGAACAAGAACAGAGGGCGACTCACAGATGACCACAGATGAGGTGCGTACACTGTTGCAGCGCAGCCCGGTTGTGGCCTCAACTACGGCCACGTGGTCCTCCGACAAATATTCACCTCTGTTCACCAACCCTTTCCAGGAAGGAGAGGGGACTTCCAAAGATCCATCCCCGCCAACTGACTCTTTCCAGGGAAACGAGGGAGCATTGTTACACTTCGATGTAGCACTTATTGACGAAGCGGGACAGTTGACGATTCCGGCTATCCTGGGTGCACTACGTTTCGCAGCACGCTTTATTCTGGTGGGAGACGAGAAGCAGTTACCTCCGCTGGTTCTGAGTAAAGAGGCTGCCAGTCAGGGTCTGGCGGAAGCTCTATTTAGCAAACTGAAACAGCGGGATGAGGCGTACCAGAGCGAAGATAAGCAGATCGCGAGCGCATGCGTTCCGCTGCGCATCCAGTATCGTATGCACGAAGTGATCTCTGAATTTGCCTCGCGCACATTCTATCTGGGCCAGTTACGAGCTCACTATTCAGCCGCCAGGCGCAGAATGGAACTGGTACGACCATCGCCCGGCAGCTCGCCAGTTCACCCAGCGGTTCTGCAAACGCTGCGTGCAGATCTGCCGATGGTCTTTCTTGATGTCAATGACGGGAAGAATACAACCGAATCGAAACTGAGCGATGCTGAAGCACGAGCTATTCGCGAAATCATCGCCGGTCTACTGGCCCGTGGTATAGACGAGGATGAGATCGGAATAATCGCACCCTATCGCGCCCAGGTAGCTAATCTGCGCAGGCATCTCTTAAGTGACGATAAGAATTCCAACTGGTCGGCCCTTTCCTCAAATACTCCTCTGAGCATCGACACGGTTGACCGTTTTCAGGGTGGTGAGCGACCTATCATTATCATCTCTTTTGCTACAGCGGTCACCCCTTCAGTTGGGAGCCAGTTGCGCGACCACCTGACGAATCCTTATCGCTTGAATGTCGCGCTGACTCGTGCCCAGCGCAAACTCATTCTGGTGGGAAGTGCAGCAGCGCTCGAAGATCTCGCTCTTTTCAAACGTCTTCTGGCTTATTGTCGAGAGCTGCGCACGCTTTTTGTTTATGAAAAATGAGGATATACTATGCAAAAACCACCGATCCGCACTATTACACTGGGACTTGAAGATGCGCATCCTCTCAAAGCCGCCACGATCACAAAAGCTGCCCATACACTTGCCAGAACCCAACAGCGCTTTAGCGACTCCGGCTATGAGGTCCAGACAGTTCGCCTCTCGACCAGACCCCTCTTCACAGACCTGCCTGGTAAGTCTCCAGAGGTACTGCTCCACTATACCCGGGAACTTCAACAGATGCTGAACGAGGCCGGCGTATATTTCTGCTCGCTGGGACCCATCGAGGCCGCAAATCCACATTGCTCTCTCGCGGATATCGAACTTCTGCCCGACCTGCTAGCCAGCACCAGTTCTATTAGCATGACAGTCCTGTTAGCTACTAATACCCATGGATTGCGCGAAGAAGCGGCTCTCCCAACTGCACGAGCAATCCTCCGCCTGGCCGAGCAAACCCCCGAAGGCGAGGGAAATTTCCGCTTCGCCGCGCTTGCCTGCGTCCAACCTGGCACACCTTTCTTCCCAGCCGCCTACCACGAAGGTCCGTCAAACCTCTCACTGGGTCTACAAGGTGCGAGTATCATAGCAGAAACAGCCCGCAAAGCACAGGAAGCACATCAGCAGAGCAAACCCACCCTGGCACAGATTACCTCGACTGTCAAAATCGCCATTGAGGAGCAGGCTTCTCCTATTGTAGCGTTGGGAAAAGAGATTGCAACAGCGGAGCAAGTCAACTTTGGAGGAATAGACCTCTCACCAGCACCTCTTGGCGAGGATAGCATCGTCAGCGCCATAGAAGCCTTCGGCTACGGAACCCTGGGATCACCGGGCATGGTAGCCTTAATCGCCGCCTTGACCAGAGCTTTAAAAATCACAGATCTGCCCACCTGTGGCTATTGTGGAATAATGTTGCCAGTCTTAGAAGATGCCATGCTGGGCAAATGCTGGGAGAAAGGCCAGATAAGCATACATGAACTACTGCTTTACTCCACAATTTGTGGCACTGGCCTGGACACCATACCTCTTCCCGGCGATATTCAAGAGAGCAGTCTTGCCCAACTTTTACTCGATGTCGCAACCCTGGCCTGGCGTTTACGCAAACCGCTTTCAGCACGCCTTTTCCCTATTCCAGGAAAAAGCGCAGGTGCATACACGACGTTCATATCGCCCTACCTGACTAATACAGTGGTCCGCTAAAAAAACGCTCTCAGGAATTCGGCTCAAGCGGAGGAAGACTACTCCCCCACAGGGCATCCATCACGCCATCATACGACATCTTCAGGTTGTTGTAGAGATTCGCATTCTCGATGGCCAGGGCAGAAAGGCTGGCTAGCACAGAAAGGAACTGGATATCCTCATCACCAAAGGCGTATGGCTCGGCAGTATAGACACGCATGACCCCAATAGCCTTGCCATGCACCTCCAGAGGAACGCAAAGCACAGAAACAATTCCCTCGCGCCGGGCTTCTTCTTTATATTGAAAACGGGTATCTCTGGCAACATCTGGGATGATTACGGTCTTTCCAGAAAGCGCCTCGCTGTCGATCAAACTATGCTCTACATCAACTGGCCCCTTCGCCAGATAGTTGCTGCTGAGCCCATGGACTGCGCTCACACGCAGATGTCCTGTGCGACGATCTAGCAAACGCAATACACAGGCCTTCAACTGCATTGCCTCTGCAATACTGAGTACCACCCCTTGCAGTACCGATTCCAACTCCAGGCTTGAGGAGAGTGTCAATGCGGTCTGATAGAGTGCATTGTAATAATCTTGGTGTGCGCGAACTGGCGTACCAGACTCATCAGGGCCTTCTGTCATCAGAGATTCTCCAAAGTAATCCATGAAGAAGAACTTAGCGATCAGGGCAAGAAATGGGATCTTGCACAACCCATACCCGGCAAGGCGCATGGTTCAAGACAAAAGGAACTGTTCTCCCTAGATCATCGCGAGTTCCATTTATCTTACTTTTATCTCGCACTAATCCTAACATAATTAGCGCACAAGCATGATCTTTCGCCTCTTCAACAATTGCTTGACCTGCGTCACGAGCCTGCACAACTTCCGCCACAGCCTCGCAACCAGCTTCTTCAGCAATACCCATCGCTTCCGTTAGCAATTCGTCAGCGTGCTCAGACTCTTTCTTTAAGTTAGCGCCCAGAGCAAGTGTACGGGGAACTTCAATAATATGGACGAGGTGAACTTTACGTTTAGCACGTCGAGCCATCATACAGGCCAGACGTACTAACTCCTTATCCAGTTGCTTACCATCTACAATAACAGCAATGTCTCCGGCTGAACCCACCCCAGGGGCTACTTTACTCGTTTCCGCTTCATCCTTAGGCTTACGCCATAGGTGAACCATTCCATTCTCCTTCCGCAGGAACATGATAAAACAGCATCACTTCTACTCACAGACATGATAAAGCGGATTTACCAAACATAGACACCTTTCCTCCAGGTCATAAGCTTCCTGCTCATAGCTGACCAGCTAAGTGCCACTTTTGCTCGATCTACCCTTCTTTATCCGCTAGAATGGAACAATAGGCCGCGAAACGGCCTCCGTACCGTATGCCAGCATTTCCAGGAATGCTGTGCTATCCTTAAGAGCCTTCTATGCTTTCCCAGAAACTTCCTACGAAAGCATGTTCCTTCAGGCTCCCTACTGATTTTAAATTGTAATATGGGCAGCGTCAAGGGTACGATCAGAACCCCGCAAAAGAAAAAAAGAGATTAACCATTGCCAGAACAGCTCTCCGCTCCTCATATTCGCTCGGCTGGAAAAACCTCTACCCTCAATTCCCAACACTTCGGTCAATCTTTCCTCCACCGTTGAGCAGAATCGCACGAGCCTTCGACTTACGGCTGATGTTTTCAGGATCAGGTAGACGAACCGCGACCGCCGTCCGTGCGCCCTCAGGAATGGCCTGCCGCACAGGTGGATTGACACGCGAAAGATCCTGACCGATTGCACCGCGCACTCTTCCCCTTCTCGTCAATCCCAGAATAATTCCTAGAATAATCCCTACCAGAACACCTAGCAGCGTTGCGAGCCAGATTGATACACTTATCCGCCCAAAATCAACCACACCAAAGACAATACCACCGAAGATTACTCCCAGAAGCACGGCCAGAAAAACTACCAGTGCAGGCCTGGGACCCACCCGTTGCGTTTGCAAAAAAATTGAACTGCGCTCCCGGTTCGCACCGTGCTCGCGAAACTCCCCACGACCCACCGAACCAGGAACCATACGAAAGACTTCCTCATCCCCAAAACCCTCTTTGTGCAGTTTAGTCTCCGCAGCTTCGGCCTTACTCTCTTCATTAAAAACTGCTAATAGATCAAAATTTGCCTCTTGCTCTTGCTGATGTTGCTGCATATTTTTCACTCCCGAATAGTAGATAGTGGCCCTGTGCTATTGTATTATAACCGCTTTCATATATACGACCAAGGGCGGTGCCCGGTTCTTCCTTCTCTCTTCTGAAAAAGAGCCTGTTAAGAAGGATAAAATGATGAGTTTGTAAGCAGCTTGGCCGCTTACAAACTCATCATTTTATCCTTAAAAAGAAAAAAATTTGACGTCTTTGTCTCTGCCGTGTATACTTTTCATCGCATCAGGGGCTTAAGGAGATCAAACCCCACCGCATTTTGATCAGCCGATTCAAGGATAGTACATTATGTTAGAACAAAAACAGCGCGAGGAACGGGACGCCCCGCTTCGGCGAGATATCCGAGCGCTCGGAGACACTCTGGGACAAGCCATCCAGCGCCATGGAGCTCCGCACGTGTTCGAGACGGTAGAGCGTCTGCGTCTGAATTGTCGCCGATTACGCGAATACGCTGAGGATATGGACGATCCAGCGACCATAGAGCAGAACAGCCAGGAGATCATCAAACTTGATCAAGAGATCACTCAGATCGTTGAGAGTTGTGACCTGGAGACCGCTATTGACGTGATTCGCGCCTTCACAGTCTACTTTCATCTGATTAACACGGCAGAACAACACCATCGGATCCGTCGTAAACGCGCCTACGAACGTGTTAACCGACCAGAGGTTCAACGTGGCTCACTGGCCAGCCTGGGCGAAACCTTCCAGATCGCTGATAGCGACGTTATTCAGCAGCTACTCAATCAGCTCTCTATTGAACTGGTCTTCACGGCCCATCCCACCGAGGCCACACGGCGCAGTTTGATCACACTCTCGCGCAAAATCGCAGATCTACTGGCTGATCACGACACATTTGAACTCCTGACACCACGTCAGCAACAGATCTGGCAGCGTGACCTGGAGAACACCATTGCCCTGCTCTGGCGCACCGATTCTATTCGCCATGTACGTCTCCAGCCAATTGACGAGATCAAGATGGGTATCTATTATCTGGATGAAGTTCTCTACACAGCCATGCCTGAACTGTATAACCAGTTGGACCGGGTTCTTCAAAAAAGCAAAGCGGGCATGTCCTTTACAATCCCCCCCTTTCTACGTCTAGGCTCCTGGATCGGCGGAGACCAGGACGGCAATCCCAATGTCCTGCCTACAACGCTGCTCCAGGCTCTCACGCTGCAACGCGCCCATATCATTGAACACTACCGCGACTCAATCGAATCTCTGGCTGAGGAATACTCACAATCCCTGCAATACTGTGTAATCACTCCTGAACTGGAGATCTCAATCCAGGACAATGCACGACACCTCGCCGAATATGACCGAGAATTGGGTTCACAAACAGCGCAGGAACCATACAGACGAAAACTCTCTTTCATGTGGAAACGTCTGGGCATGCTGGTTGAAGGTTCAACCATACCTGAAGAAAACTATCCCTATCACTCTCCCACCGAATTGCTTGCCGACCTGAATCTGGTTCGCAGCAGTCTACTGGCAGATGGAGATGGGAAACTTGCCGAGGGCCGACTGGACGCACTTATCAGACAGGTTCAGGTCTTTGGTTTCTATTTTGCCGCTATGGATACTCGCCAGCACAGCGAGCGTCATGCCAGCGCTCTGGCGGAACTCCTGAGCGTCACGGGCCTCTTACAAGAGGACTATCGCGATCTCTCTGAAGATGCACGAATTGAACTGCTAGAAAAACTCCTGAACGATCCACGCATCCTCCCACGCCAGGATCTCTTACTCAGCGATGAGACCACACATATCCTCTCCACCTTTGAAACTATTCGTCAGGCACGTCAGGAATTTGGCGAGAGCGCTGTAACCTGCTATATCATCAGTATGTCGCGAGCAGTGAGCGATCTCCTGGAAGTCCTCTTTTTCTGCAAAGAAACTGGCATTATTGGACTGCCTATCGTACCCCTTTTTGAGACTATTGAGGATCTGCGCTCCTGCACCCCGATTCTGGAAAAAACCTTTCGCACGTCATGCTATCGTGCCCATCTCCAGGCCTGTCACGATCAACAACAGGTTATGCTTGGTTACTCGGATAGCAGCAAAGACGGTGGTATCCTGGCCTCCAGTTGGGAGTTGTATCAGGCTCAGGGACTCCTGGCACAGCTTGGCAAAGAGCAACATATAGGCATCACACTCTTCCATGGTCGCGGTGGCGCGATTGGACGTGGCGGAGGACCAATCTATGACGCTATTCTCGGTCAACCGCCTGGAAGTGTCAACGGACATATCCGCATCACTGAGCAGGGCGAAATGCTCTCCTTTAAGTATGGGCTGCCAACCATTGCGCTGCGAAACCTGGAACTGGTCGTCGCTGGCGTCATTAAATCGAGTTTGCCCGCAGAAACACAGCAGGATCAGCACATTCCTGAAGAACAGCAGCGGCACTGGACAGATATCATGAACAATCTGTCCGAGCAATCTTTTACCTATTATCGCCGCTTTATTTATGAGAACCCGGACTTCCTGCCCTTCTTTGAACAGGCAACCCCTATATTGGAACTTGGTTGGCTCAACATGGGTTCTCGTCCTGCTCGCAGGGCCAGGGGACGGGGACTGGAAGAATTGCGAGCTATTCCCTGGGTTTTCTCATGGATGCAGAGTCGCTACGTCCTGCCAAGCTGGTACGGCGTCGGCCACGCTCTAGAGGAGTATCTGACTACTCACCCGGCGGGACTGGATGAGTTACGCCTGATGTATCGCCAGTGGCGTTTTATGAGTGCCTTCATTGATAACCTGCAAATGACGCTCTCCAAAGCTGATATGCATATTGCTCGCCACTACGCCACGTTAGTTGCCGACGAAGATCTCCGCAAGCTACTCTCGCAAGAGATTGAGGCCGAGTACGCACGCACCCAACGCCTGCTACTCTCCATAGTTGAAAGCAAGGCCTTGCTTGACAATAACTACGTCCTCCAGCTCTCAATTCGTCGTCGAAATCCCTACGTTGATCCGCTGAGCTACTTCCAGGTTGTACTCCTGCGCCAACTGAGATCTCTGGGAGGCCCACTCCTGCTAGACGAGGAAACGCAGCACACAGCCAGTCCAGAGGAGAAGGAGCGAGCACGCCTCACCACTGCTGTACTCATGACCATTAACGGCATTGCGGCGGGACTGAGAAATACCGGCTAAAGAGGGAGCACCAACAAGGGGATTTCCATCTCCTGAGGTGTCAGCCCACCATGATGACCGAGAAAATGCATATCGAAACGACCAGCCTCAAACCACCAGACCGTCTCGTGGGGATATGGCAAAATCACCACATTCCCCACACGGTTTAAAAAAACAGGCGCTGGCACAGGCGAGCCAAAGAAGTTCTGTTTGATCAGATCCTCTACCAGGTAGATCTCAGCGCGTCCCTCTAAACGCTGTGCGAGTAAAGCTACCACCTCGTCCTTATATTCTTCTTTCACATGTAGAAACATATCACGTGCCGAGCCAGCCGGAACCAATGGCAGACCCTGGCGATTCTTTTGTAAAAAGCGCTCAAAGTCAGGAATTTCGCGGTTGAGATAAAAAGTCTTCTCAGGAGAAACTTCAACCTGTCCATGGTCCGCAGTCAGGATCAGCAAGGTATCGCCAGTAAGTTGATACAATTTGCGATAGAAAAACTGATCCAGGGTCTGAAAAAAGTAATTGATCTCCAGCTCCAACTTCCGCGAATTGGGACCCGCGAGATGGCAGGTAGAATCGATGCGATCATAATAGAACAGATAATACGCCGGACTCTGCTCTTTCGTCAGAACCATAGAGGTCAGATGCTGAAGTCCATCCTCTAGCGTCTTAAACCCATTGAGCGAGGCCGCACCCTTAAAAATAAGGTTCGAGTAAGTCGAATGAACATAAGAGGCGGCCTGAAAAACGTGGCTCTGAACTCCCAGACGCTGCAAACTTTGATGAAAGGTATGGGTTGGATAGAAAGACTCTGGAGACAGGCCAGAGGTCTTTAACGTATCTGCACTGGCATCGCCCGCATAAGAAAAACGTAGTGGCGCAATCATAGCATCGACAAGTGGCTCATAATAGTTCCACTCATAGACACCACTTTGTGCAATGTTCAGGCCTGTATTAATACAGGTAACATGCGCAGGAGTAGTAGAGGGAAATTGTGAGGTTAACTTGGAAACCACGCCACGAGCAGCGAACGTTTTCAGCAAAGGATAACGATCAGCATATTGCTCAAAGAAACGCCAGCCAAAGGCATCAACAAATAAAAAAACTACCTTATTATAGCGTGTTGGAAACGTACTCAGAACGTCTGTAGGAAGTCCACTTTGTCCTGAGCCAGTGAGCAAATACTGAATAGTCGCAGGGAGATTGGCAAAAGAATACGAGGAATAGAGAGGCTTGACAAACTGCTGTGAGAAGCGAGAACCACTCACCATATTAAGGGAAGTTTCGTTAAGCATGGCCGTGCCTTCTTCCTGTCAATCATAGCAGCGTTCTCGCTGATAGCACCACAAACGAGAACATATCCACAGTATGCATCGACGACACACCATTGGCTATGAATATCCAACAGGCAGGAGAAAAAGTCCGCTGCCAGAATTCATTTCTAGCGCAAGTATACCATTAAACTGCCTGCTTGTCTTCTTCCTAAAAAGAAAGATTTTTAGAGTTTCCACCATTCAAAGGGAGAATTGCTGAGCTTTTAAGTGATTTTACCACTTAAAAGCTCAGCAATTCTCCCTTTATCCTAGGAGTTATCCTGATTTTTTTGCGGCTTGCAAGCCGCAGAAAAATCAGGATAACTCCTAGCCCTGAGGCATTGCCAAAAATATCTTGCAGGTATCCATCAGAGAGTGATATACTTTTGTTAAGGATAATGTAAATGGATGAGTCATATGTCCAGCCCAGATTGAACGGACATTCAGGCCACAGTAGGCAAGGTTATCAGGAGGAGGGAGAGCTTCTATTCCCATTCATTGCTCACCAGATATGTGCTCACTGAACATGAACAAACGATTGCTTGACCTCCTTGCTGTTGTATACAGTTGTGTGTACACGCGTAAGGGGGTCGATTACTTCTTGGGATACATTCGTTATGAATGAGATCGATGGAGGGAGGACACATGCTATCCTTGACGCGATATAGAGGGTGTTGTATGATGAAATGCGCGGTTTACCTGAGCATCACAGAGGGCTCGGTTCCACTCTCTGCAACTGAAAGGGGGGTGAAAACAGGTGAATGATAGAGATCGGTTTGATAAATTTACTGAGCGAGCACGCAAAGTTCTAAGTCTCGCCCAAGAAGAGGCACAGCGTTTCCAGCACAATTACATCGGGACAGAGCATCTTCTGCTCGGTCTGGTACGTGAGGGTGAGGGCGTTGCAGCCAAAGTGTTAGGCAATCTCGGTGTCGAACTGAATAAAGTTCGGAGTGCCGTAGAATTTATTATTGGCCGTGGAGATCGCATCGTTCTCGGTGAGATCGGTCTGACCCCGCGGGCCAAAAAGGTGATTGAGCTGGCGGTAGATGAAGCTCGTCGCCTGAACCATCATTACATTGGAACAGAACATCTCCTGCTCGGTCTGGTACGTGAAGGTGAGGGCATAGCAGCAGGGGTTCTGGAAAGCCTGGGTGTGAATCTAGAGAAGGTGCGCACACAGACCATTCAGGTCCTCAGTCAGTCTGGCTCGCCACACGAGCGCGATGCCAAGCACTCGAAAACTCCAACAATCGATCAGATGGGTATCGACCTGACAGCAGCCGCACGTGCTGGCACACTTGATCCCGTCATCGGACGTCACCAGGAAATCGAGCGCGTCATTCAGATATTGTCCCGGCGCAATAAGAACAACCCGGCCTTGATCGGTGAGCCTGGCGTAGGAAAAACGGCCATAGTCGAGGGTCTGGCACAACGCCTGATAGCAGGTGAAGTTCCAGAGAGCCTGGTAGGGAAACGTCTCCTCACACTGGATGTTGGTTCGCTAGTAGCAGGAACGAAGTACCGTGGTGAGTTCGAAGAGCGCCTGAAGAAAATCATAGAAGAGATTCGCAACAGTCGCGACTGTATCATCTTTATCGATGAAGTACACACCCTGGTGGGTGCAGGTGCCGCTGAGGGAGCGGTGGATGCCGCAAATATCCTCAAACCTGCGCTCTCGCGTGGCGAATTGCAGTGCATCGGTGCGACCACCCTGGACGAGTATCGCAAGTATATCGAACGCGACGCAGCCTTACAGCGTCGTTTCCAGGAAGTGATTGTGAAAGAGCCATCGATCGAGGAAACACTTGAGATCCTCAAGGGTATCCGCGAACGCTATGAGCAACATCACCGTCTGACGATCACGGACGAGGCCCTCAAAGCCGCGACCGAGATGGCCAGTCGCTACATCACAGATCGCTTCATGCCTGATAAAGCTATTGACCTGATCGACGAAGCATCCAGCCGTGTACGCATGCAAAATTCACTGGCACCTTTGAATTTGAAAGAGGCCATGAAGGGTCTGGAGTCGGTCCTGCGTGAAAAAGAGCAGGCCATCCAGCAGCAGGAATACGAACTGGCAGCTGAGCTGCGCGACCGCGAGGTTAAACTACGCGACCGCATCGCCAAACTAGAATCAGGTTGGCATCGCGAGCGGGGCAGTGAAAAGCCCTCCGTTGGAGAGGAAGAGATCGCCCAGATCGTCTCAATGTGGACCGGTATTCCAGTAATGCGTATCGCGCAGGAAGAGTCACAGCGTCTCCTCCAGATGGAAGAAGCCTTGCACTCCCGCGTGATAGGTCAGAACGAAGCTATCGAGAAGATCGCACGAGCCGTTCGACGCGCACGCGCGGGTTTGAAAGATCCTAAACGTCCTATCGGGTCCTTCATCTTTATGGGTCCAACGGGCGTTGGTAAAACCGAACTGGCAAAAACGCTGGCCGAGTTTATGTTTGGCAGCGAGGAAGCCCTGATCAAAATCGACATGTCAGAGTTTATGGAGCGCCATGCGGCGGCCCGCCTGGTTGGTGCACCTCCCGGATATGTTGGCTATGAAGAGGGTGGACAGTTGACTGAGGCGGTGCGCCGCAAATCGTACAGCGTGATCCTGCTGGACGAGATTGAGAAAGCGCATCCTGATGTCTTCAACATGCTGCTCCAGATTCTGGAGGATGGCAAACTGACCGACGCGAAAGGACGCACGGTGGACTTCCGCAACACCATCGTGATTATGACCTCGAACGTTGGTGCCTCTCTCCTGAACAAAGAGGCCTCTATTGGCTTTAAACAGTCGAAAGACAAAGAAAAAGCCCATCAGGCCGAATACGAGGCCATGAAGGATAAGGTCTTGAGCGAGTTGAAAAACACCTTCAAGCCTGAGTTCCTGAACCGTATTGACGAGGTCATTGTCTTCCATTCCCTGCGCATAGAAGAAATGTACTCGATCGTTGAACTCTTGCTGAAACGCGTGCGGACACAATTGACCGAGCAGCAGCTCGAACTGGTTGTACCGCAGTCATCGAAGGATTTCTTGATCGAGAAAGGTTTCGACGCACAGTATGGTGCACGCCCACTACGCCGCACGATCCAGCGGCTGGTGGAAGATCCTCTGGCAGAGGGCCTGTTACAAGGTACCTTCCACCCGGGCGATCTGGTGGAGGCTCTGGTCATCGACGACGAATTGCACTTACAGGCACGTAATCGGATTGAACAGTTGCCATCACCGGCTTCGCCGGAGGCCGCACTCTCTGCGGGCGGTAGCGATAGTTCTGGCGGAGAACTGGCTCAAAGTTAGTGAGAGGACAGATGGAATGCGCCTGGCGTGCATTCCATCTGTCCTCTCTTATCCCTCGTTAGACTAAATTGTCATATACACTGACGCCCTACAAACGCTGCTCATCAGACTCTGTCCAATGGACAGCGAACATTCTACTCATGTGCCCAACGAAATTCACCTTTTAAAGCTAAAGATGCATCGATGCCTGAAAATCACACAGCGTGTAAGTTATGAATAGAGAGAGTTGATGCTCTGCTTTTAAGCAGGACAACTGACTAAAAGAGAATTATGGCGAAATTACGCACAAAATACATTTGCCAACAATGTGGAGGCGAGCAGAATAAGTGGGTGGGAAAATGCCCCGATTGCGGTGCCTGGAATGCTCTCGAAGAAACGACCGAACAACCACAAAGTGCCGCACAACAACGCAGTAGACCTACAGTCGTTGGCAAAAGTACCTTAGCACAAGGAACTCAAACTCCCCTGGCACTTCCAATGATTCAGCCTCTTTCTCAGGAGCGCATCTCTGTAGGGTATGCAGAGGTGGATCGAGTACTCGGCGGTGGACTGGTGGCTGGTTCATTGACTCTTGTTGGTGGAGAACCAGGCATCGGCAAGTCAACGCTGCTCCTCCAGGTCGCGGGTAAAATCTCTGCCGCCATCGGAACTGTGCTCTATGTCTCTGGCGAAGAGTCGATTGAGCAGGTAAAGATGCGTGCCGAAAGGCTGGATATCAGTGGAGAACAACTCTACCTGCTGGCCTCGATCGATCTAGAGGTCATTGCCGAAGCGGTCTACCGCTTAAAGCCGGTCATGCTCATTGTAGACTCAATCCAGACCGTTCTCTCTCATAATCTGACCTCAGCCCCAGGGAGCATCGGTCAGGTTCGCGAGTGTACCCTCCAACTGATGCAACTGGCCAAAAGTACACTTACGCCGATATTTATCATTGGACATGTAACCAAAGAAGGAACCGTAGCAGGTCCCAAGGCATTGGAACATATCGCCGACGCGGTACTATACCTGGAAGGTGAGCGCTACCACACTTATAGACTGCTACGCGGGGTAAAAAATCGCTTTGGAGCAACCCATGAGGTAGGGGTCTTTGAAATGCATGGAGAAGGCCTGACAGAGGTTCCCAATCCCTCAGCTATCTTTCTGGCCGACCGCTCAGGAACGGCTACTGGCTCGGCGGTGGTAGTTAGCATGGAGGGAACGCGTCCATTGCTTGTTGAGGTTCAGGCACTCGTCACACCTACCAATTTTGGCAATGCACGCTGTACAACCAATGGCATCGAATACAGTCGTTTGCTCATGTTGCTGGCAGTTTTGACCAAGCGTGTCGGCCTGGCGGTAGGTAATCACGATGTCTACGCCAATGTAATTGGCGGCTTTACGCTTGAAGAACCCGCGATTGATATGGGAATCGCAGCCGCAATAGCCTCCAGCTATCGAGAGAAACGTATCCCACCAGACATGGCACTGATTGGTGAGGTCGGTCTCTCCGGTGAACTGCGCTCAGTGAGTCGTCTGGGACTACGAGTCCGCGAGGCAGCCAAACTGGGCTTCAAACGTTGTATCGTCCCGAAGTCTGGAGGGGGTACAAATATCCAGGCAGAATTGGAAAAATCTGGTTTGCCAGAAGATTTTCATATTTTTGCCTCATCTTCACTTGCGGTAGCCCTGGAGGTTGCGTTACACTAGAAAGAGAGCACAGGAGTTCGTTTGATAAGGAAAAGATTTATCGCTAAATGTAATATGTTGATTCCTGCGTCATTACGGTGTATACTCCTCTCTCAGCAAAGGTTTTTTTTGACGGTCTAACGGGTACGTATTCAGGTTGCCATGGCCTGGTCCATGAGGTCTATGTGGTCTCAGCGTTTTATCTCGCTATTATCATTCATTGTCATTATTATCATCCTGACCACCTGACTAACCTTATACACGTAGCCCCCTATAGGTGCGCACTGCGCCTGTCTGGAGGATGAAGGGATGTCTGTTAAAACCATCGCCCGTCTGGTCGGGGCATTACTAGCAGTTGCTATTGTTGGTCTTATTTATTTTCTGGATCGAACGACTTTCCCGTCGATCTGGTGGCTCGTCGGTGTAGCAGGAGGCGCTGCTATCCTGGGGCTAATCATCAGCCCTTATATCAGTGTCGTGCCTTATCGTTGGATGCGCGAGTCTTCAGCCAGCGATCTACTGGCAGCAGTTATAGGACTGGTTATCAGCCTTGTTATCTCGCTGCTCCTTTTCACGGTCCTCTCTTCGTTACCGTTTAATCTGGGCCATATCATGCCATTCGTGGTCATGGTAGTCCTCAGTTTCCTGGGCGTGGCCCTGGCGGTACAGCGCAAAAACGATTTTGCCCACCTCTTTCAAAGCGTCTTTACACGACGCAGCCGCGAACGGGATCGGGACGATGATCATGAAAAAGATCGACCGAAGGAGAGAGAAAAACTGAGCAGCGGACCTCCCCAGATCCTGCCGGTGACTCAGATTCTCCTCGACACAAGCGCAATTATCGATGGTCGCATCGCAGACATCAGTCAGACTGGCTTTGTCTCAGGCGCACTGGTTGTGCCACGCTTTGTACTCAATGAACTCCAGCGCATCGCTGATTCCGCCGATACAATGAGACGCAACCGCGGACGCAGAGGATTGGAAATGCTCAATCGCCTGCAAAAAGATGCAACTGTGCCGATTGAGATCACCGATGCCGATGTAGAAGGCATCGTCGAAGTGGATAGCAAGCTGGTAAAACTGGCTCGTGTCCTCCATTGTCCTATCATTACGAATGACTTTAACCTCAATAGAGTAGCAGAACTCCAGGGAGTGAAAGTCTTAAACATTAATGAACTGGCCAATGCAGTCAAACCAGTTCTCCTTCCCGGCGAAGATCTCTATATCAAGATTATGCAGGACGGCAAGGAGTTGGGTCAGGGGGTAGGTTATCTGGACGACGGAACAATGATTGTGGTCGAGGGTGGACGACAATTTATGAACGCGACCATCGAGGTAAATGTGACCCGTGTCCTTCAAACAGTAGCCGGGCGCATGATTTTTGCCCACCCAAAACAACAGAACATCAATAATAATACTCCGGCTCAGCCCTCACAATCACAAAGTAAACAGAAACAGAACTAGAGAGTTATGCAGGAACAAGCAGTAGCGGTCATTGTTGCAGCGGGGTCCAGTCGCCGCATGGCGGGACGCGACAAACTCTGGATAGCACTGGCGGGACGTCCTATTCTGGCCCGCACAGTCGATGCCTTTATGGCCTCTCCACTGATCTCTGCGATTGTCCTGGTACTCCATCCTGACCGCCTGGAAGATGCACAGACACTCTGCGTTCGAGAGAGCTGGCAAAAGTCAGTCTATCTTGTTCCTGGTGGAACACGCCGTCAGGACTCCGTACGTGCTGGTCTGGATAAACTGGCTATCTATGCACCAGAAACTCGTTGGGTAATGATCCATGACGGAGCGCGTCCCTTTGTGAGCGCTGAGATACTGGAAAATGGCCTGAAAGCAGCCCAGGAACATCAGGCTGCGGTCGCCGCCGTACCCGTCAAAGATACCATTAAACAGGTACATAATGGCGTCATCACTACAACTCCTGAGCGCTCACAGCTCTGGTCTATCCAGACACCTCAAGTCTTCGCCTTTCCAATGATCCATCAAGCTCATCACGCCCAAATCGCGCAAACGGAGGCCACAGATGACGCAACCCTGCTCGAACGCCTGGGCCATCAAGTAGTCATTTTCCCCGGCTCCTATGACAATCTGAAAATTACGACTCAGATCGATCTACTTATTGCCGAAGTACTTATGCAAGGATCAAGACCAGTATGACTATGCGCATTGGTTCTGGCTATGACGTTCACGCCTTCACACTTAACCGTCCCCTGGTGCTAGGCGGCGTGACTATCCCTTTTGAAAAGGGTCTGGCGGGTCACTCGGACGCAGATGCGGTAATTCACGCAGTTGTGGATGCCCTGCTGGGTGCCGCAGCACTTGGAGATATCGGTCAACACTTTCCTTCCAGTGACATGCGCTGGAAAGATCAACCTGGCCTGGTTTTCCTCGATACAATCTACTCAATGTTATGTCAACAAAACTGGCAAATCAGCAACATAGACGCCACAATAGTAGCGGAACGACCAAAGATGGGACCACACATACCGGCCATGCGCGTCCACCTGTCTGAGCATCTACATCTGGACATGAGCCAGGTCAGTATCAAGGCTACTACGACTGATGGACTGGGATTCACCGGACGGCAAGAAGGAATTGCCTGTTACGCGGTAGCTCTGCTTGAGCGATCGTAAACGGCTATTCTTCTACCTGGATTGGCTCCTCTTGTAGCACTTCTACTGGTTGGATACTCTTCTGATCTTTTGGCTGTGCACTCTTCTGATCTTTTGAAGATGGGGAGAAGAGGAGTTTTTGAGCTACCTGTTGAGGACTCAGAGGAATCTGAGAAACCGTCTCTTTAAAGCTGGAAAAATCCTCCATGGGAATCTCTGCCAACATTTTATCTTTAGTATCTCTGGCTTTAGTCACCGTCCGACCAGCAGAATGCGAAAGTGATTGCAGCGTTTTGGGTCCAAAGATAAGCAATATAACACCAGCAATCACAATGAGGTCCAGTGCATGAAAACCTCCCATAAAATACCCCCTTGTTTATAATCTGAGAAAAATAATGTTGCCTCGCCTTTAATGTTACCATATCAGACAAGTGTATGTATGAGTCATCACTCACTTTTGTAAAATGAGCAAACGCCCTTGCTGGCGGCTGCGCCGCCAGCTTTTCAGGGAGAAATGGCTAAATTTGGAAGCAGCTTTGTTGCTTCCAAACTTAGCCATTTCTCCCTTTTCCCTTTTTTGCCGGAGACAATTCGTGGGCGAATGGCCCCGCCCACATGCTTTTTTGAGGGATTGCGGGCAGGGCGTTGCACGCCCTGCCCGCAATCCCTCTCTTCTTCCTTTGGGGTGAGGTAGTTTCGATCAGCA
>DAOTTL010000488.1:0-6509 GCA_034438135.1 Ktedonobacteraceae bacterium
TCCCTGCTTTTGCAAAAGCAGGGATAACTTATATTTCTTCTCTTCTTATCCCAGTTGGGCCAGGGCACTATCCAACGCATCAGGATGCGTCAGCACAGGGAAAATACGCAGGCCGGTCTCATGGTGGAGGCGCTCCAACACACTGCGATCCTGAGGATCAAGCATTGCTACAGTCAAGATATTGCGGTCACGCCCAACCGGACAACAGCGTAACTCATGTGCCAGTTGAGGATTGACAGACTGCTGAACTCGACGAGAAAGCTTGTGAGGGAGCAGCGAAAGATAAGGCACACCCAGCCTGCGTGCCCGTATCGGCAATGTATCACCTTCTTTCGCACTCACCTGTCGTTGTCCAGTAATCTGGTTACTCTTCGCATATACCTGTGCAGCATGTTCCGCATAGTTGCCAAAGCGTTTACTAATCTGCTCACTTACACCGAACAGTTCATCAAAGCTTGCATGAGGATCAGGAAAAGCGCCGTAGCCGCTGGACATAGCTGTCGGTCGCAGAGGTTCCAGATCGCCCATCCCGTGTACAAACCAGAGCAATGCCTCCCAGAGACGCTCCTGCACGATAACAGCCCCCTCCTCATTCGCGCCCGGCAAGACAAAATACATTCTCTGCTGATGGAGAAACACCCGATCGGTCTTCCGCACCAGTGAACGCACATTTTGCAGCAGGTGAGCAGACCCCGCGCTGGCATTGAGGACAGGTCGGAGTTGCGCTCGCCCGCCTCTCTCCTCAAAACCATAGTATGGACAAATTACGACCAACGCAATTCGCTCAATATTCATAGCTCTAAGTTGTTCTATCACTTCTACAATTGTTTCCAGAGACTCAACAACGTCATAGGTGTGTTCTTGAAGAGGGATATCTCTGGTTGTAGCAGTAGCAATCTCGCTACCCATTAGTCTACTCCTTTATCTCCAGACAAGTATGTCAGTAGATATCGATGAATAGTTTAGCCTTAGCACGTTGGGAAAAAGACTGCAACAGTGTTATGATTCTGTTAAGACTTCCCCTTAGAGGTTAAGATCCCTGTAACCGAGGAAAGAGTTTTTAAGCAGGCTGCAAAGAGCAGTGGGTCTATTTGACGGGGCGTATGCCCCGTCAAATAGACCCACTGCTCTCTTAATCTCCTTCGCTGATGACAGCAAAGTGGCGCAATAGTTTGATAAGTGGTTCCATAGTTGCCTCAAACTGCACAAGCATCTGATCCGACTGCTGCATCAAATCAAACAGAAGAGCACTGATCTCTTCGCGGTCCGTGGGTTGGAGCGAACGAAAATTGGGCAAGATATCGCCGAAGATGGCTCCTGCACTATCCAAAAGTACATCAAAAGCAGCATCAAGCGCACATGGAACACTTTCATCAGAAATAATCGGCGTAAAGTGTTGTTGAAACGAGACAAGTTTATGGTGCTGTTCCTGCCAGATGAGAAGGCGATCCATGAGTGAGGTAACGATGCGCTCCCAAATTTCCTCATCGATTGTTTCTTGTAGTTGAGTATGTTCGGTACTTGTATATCCTCTGCTCTGCCAGAGATGCTCTCCATTGAGTTTAATTTGCTCCATTTGAAGGGTTTGATCCTTATCGAGATCCTGAAACCATGCATCTTCGTTATCAAGCGTATCTAACAAACACTCAATTACATCGCTCAACAGATGACACACAGGAGCCATACGATCCAGAGTACGGTTGATAGTCTGTAAACGCAGCCAGATCTGCTGACGTGACTGAGCATCTCGTTCATAGTCGCTCTGAACCAGAAACGCCCAGGCACTCAGACCCGGTAAAGCATGGCGGTACAGAAAATCGATACGATTAAACAGGTGCTTCAAACTAAAGCTAAATGCATCCAGATCATCAGGTGCGGCAGGTCGGGCAAAATAGGTTGCGATCTGTCTCAGCATTTCTGCAAGTTCCTTGTCGGAGTCTAGATCCAGCTTCGTCTCGGTCACCGCCGCTCCTGCATCCCCCGCTGACTCTACTCCTACACGCGCGACGCCCTCTACAATCTCCACCTTCTGAGTCTCTGCCTGGCTTACTTCTTCTATAAAATCGACAGAGGCAACGACCGTCACCTGCTGTTTTTGTGTCTTGCCATTCATTCCTTCATGCGAGTTGTTCTCCTCCATTTGCCCCCTTTCTACGTGGATCTGATGCTCATCATTTCATCTCTCTATCCAGGATAGGCAGGATGGTAATGATGTTCTATTTGTGCCCCGCTGAGTTTCCCTCACTCTCCATTTTACCACTAGAAACTAATAAATTCGGTCGGAGGTTCCCCTTACACAAGGTTATTTCATTCTCCGAAAGCCTTTGGCTTTCGGCCCCCTTACAAATAGAGGTTTCTTATCGATCTGCTGCATCGGCCTGGCAGGCCACCCCACCCCATTTAAAAAGAGCAAGTGGTGTGTGTTGTGGCGCGAATGCGCTACAACACACCACTTGCTCATGTTTATGCTCTGTGACTTGCAATTCTGACTGCACTAGAAATAGAAATGGAATCTGGTAGAGAGACGTTTTCTCTGCTCAACAACTCCAGGTACCAGTGATACTCGCCTGACTTTTGTGAGTCGAATTGAAAATCTTTGCTGTAACTGAGCCGGATTGTCCATCTTTGTTCACCGTAATAGTTCCAGGCTGCCCAAAACTCTCCCAACGATCACCAGTACTGCTTGCATTTGTAACAAAGACAAGACCCAGTCCGCTCGTCGGATTGGCAGATTGATTGTTATAGGTTCCCGCACCATGATAGTTCTCAACTTCAATATCTATACGATAGTTTGTACCGGCTATACTTCCTAACACTCCAAAATCGTACAGGCCATTAGAGGTTCCACAATTTTCAACTGTATTTGCAGCCAGGGGACCATTCAACACACCAGTGAAAGCCATTACAACAGTAGAAGAAAGATTTATAGTTGTCGGTGTGGTAGTTACACTGGCAGTGACAGTTCCCGGAACCTGTCCATCATTGAGAGCAGGGCCACTCGAAGATGGTCCAACGTTTTCCTGGTTTGAGATAAAAAGACCTAAACCACCTAGCACAACCAATGCAATAAGTAGAGCTAATATCGTCTTTATTCTCCCGCCAGCCCTGGATCGGTCGGTCTGGGACGGAAGAACAAAACGACTATTCATACTAACATCCCATGTATCCTCAGACCAGGCACGCACGTTCTGAGAACGCACTTTTGGTGGTTCAGGTTGAACTGGATCACTTGCCGGAACAACTTTAGGCTCAGGGAATTGCTGAGACCATGTTCTCTGTCCACGTGATCCCGGAAACTCATTTGTCAGTGGATCCACTTTCTCCTCTGGCAAAGGCGTTTTCCTATCAAAAGGTTCTCGCTGTCCAGGCGACCATTGACGCTCCCCCGGAGGCATTGCGTTTATATCTGGTGGCGGTGTCTGCGCCATCCGTTCTCGTTGCAACGAAAACAGTCCACTTGTAGGGGTCATACGCGTCTCTTGTGCCCAAAGTGGTGTGTTCGTTGGCACTCCCCATCCATGGAAAGGTTGCATCCTTTCCTGTGAACTCTCACCTGGATCGTGTGACCTCATTGTGGCATCCGTTGAAACTACATCTATCTCCAAAGGTGGCGTTCTTCTATCAGGCAGACCTGGCCTGTTGAACGGCAGATCGAGTCCACTCGTCGGATTCAGACGCGTCTCCTGTTTCCATAGTGGTCTATCCTCTGGAATCTCTCGCCTCCTCAGAAAAGGTGGGCTATTCTCTTCGAATGGACCGTGATCCTCCCATGACGGTGACGGCTCGTTTATCGATGTCATGCTTGTTTCCTGCTTTTCCAACGGTTTTTCAATAGCTACCGCGCTCTCCTTTGGCGGTGGTAGCTCCTTCTCCTCCAACACTTCTTGCTCATCAGGCGATGGTTCCGGTTCGCTGGGCACCTCTACTACGGTATCCAATTCTCGCACTGAATCTTCCGCAGATTGGTCTGCTTGCTCAACCTGTGGCCATGGTTGTCCCCCCGACATCCTTTGTTCACCGGATGGCACCTCCCATTCGTTAACCACTTCTTCCAGCCCTGGCTCTCGCAATGAGCGCTCCTGAGTTTGTGCCTGTGGTAATCGTTGCTCTTCCAACTTCTCCTGCTCACCAGACGTTGGCTCCGACCCATTAGCCGGTTCCTCTCTCTCTGGTCTCTGCGATGACCTCTCCACTACTTGCTCCCTTCCCTCTGCTGAAGGTATAACTCTCCTCTTCGACTTCTCTTGCTTACTAGATGTTGGTTCTGGTTTCTGCGATGACCTCTCCACTACTTGCATCCCTTCCACTGATTGCACTACTTCTTTCTTCTCCGACACACCTCGCTCATTGCGAAAGGATGCCGGTCTATTCACTGGACGAGCCGGTATCCCCGGTCTCGGCAGCAATCTCTCCGCTACTTTTTCCTCCTCCCTTGCTGGGACGGCTCCTCCTTGCACGCCGGGCGGAGTCGCCAATCTATTTACCGGACGAACCGGTATCTCGGGTCTTTGTAACGGTCTCTCCGCCACACGCTCCACATCTGAGGAAAGAGAGAGAGGTTTTATCTCTGATACATCTCGCTCTTTAGGCCGTAGATCAGGTAAAACTGATCTCTGTCGCGGTTCGCTGATGGGCTCTACACGCGCAACGCGAGGCAGAGAGGGATTTGTGTCCTGGTCCAGATGAGCAAGATGTGACGACGAGAGATTTGTGTCTCGATCCAGACGAGCAAGATGTGACGACGCTGATCGATGAACGATCGGATGGCTCTGCGATATTCGAGGTGACTCTACCACTGATTCGGGCGATTGCCGTCCAGCTGACTCGCTCTCCGAACCTGGGTGGAGAAGGGACTGACCCAACGGATTAGTCACCGCCGGATGAGCAGGCGAACTCGCCAATCTCCCCATCGACGCCCGCCGCTGTCTTTGTTCATCCGACTCACTCTCTACACTTAGACGAGCCAGATGTGGTGGCAATGGCTCGTTCTCAGCGACCTGGTCCCGTGAGAGCGCCCTTATCTCTGATGGCGTTCCTGTCCTCCTGGACTCCTCCCCCGATGAATCGCTACCAGGGAAAGGCAGAGAGATATCATCAGAACGTTGCGAAGAAGGTGCAGCAGACGGCACCAGAGAACTCTGTGCTTGTTGAGGAAATGCAACATCTGCCTTTACCTGTGCAGTCCCTTTAGGGCGACGCGGAATCCCCTGACTCGGAACTGGCCGAGAAGATGCACCCAATACACCCTTCGCTTGTTGCCTATCCTCCGAGCGGAGAATAGGGTTGCTCTCTACCGAGCTAACCTGCACATTTGAGGGAGAGGGTTGCCGGGAAGCGCCTGATATATTTTGTTGAGAAAGCTCCTGCTCAACGCTAACCTCACGGGTCGTTCCGCAACGACCACAAAATTGCGCGTTGGCAGGTAAATCTGCTCCACATTGGGTGCAATGGCGCATTTTGTTTGCCTCCTGCATCTACCTTGCCAGAGTTACTTACTTAACTATAATCGCGGGAACTTGCACAAAAAGACGAAGCTGCCCTTTGGGCGCGTGTCTCCTCCCTAGGTATAACGAACCAGGTTGAATTTCTTAAGTCTTTCGATCCAAAAGTCTCTGTTCAAAATAGTTTGCAGTTTGAAATCACTCTCCTGGCAAGAAAAAAAGCGAAAGAGTCTGGTGCTCAAAGGCACAAACAGACTCTTTCGCTCAGTTCTGGGTGGCGTTCCTGCTTTACCCAGGCAACGCCACCGACGGGTCCCTACCGTCTCCAACTGCTGTAGTAATCGCTATCTTCTTCGTCTACCGAGAAAGTATGACCTGAATTACAGTAATACAGGTAATTCCCATCTTCATCCATCTCAGGCAACGACTCTGTTTCCATATCGACAAGCAAGGTACCATCCTCGTCATCAATTGGGCACGAATGATGTTTAATACCTCGAAGATCCATTTTTTTCCCTCTTTCTTGCACGTGATCCCTACACGTGTCCCCCGGGGGCTCACTGTCGCAGGCCACATAGAACACACTTGTGCGTCCTGCCATGCTTGTTATGCTTCAGGCGTGACCTTCTAAAAAGTGCCCCCAATTATCAAAGCTCCCGACGGCGGACATCAATGATCGTCCTCGCCAGGATCGTCACTTGCTCGCCCCATCATCAAGGGCGTCTCAGAGGGTTGATACTCAAAATCTACCGGTCGGCCCTGCTATAGTTGCTCTCCCTAACTATGGCAGTTTGTATACAGTTAGCCGCATCTGTTCGTGAATATAATGATTACTCTGTTGTCTTTAAATATATATGGTCTTTTGGTACCAAAGTACTATTTTTTACATACTCTTACAAAGAGGCTCATCCCTAAAAAAAAGGACCTTCTCTTCTCTCACCGCTTCATTCCACCCTTCTCGCGATATTCCTGCCAGCTCTCACCAGTCTTTTGCAACACTTCTTCCCGCTATAGCCGCGGATGATCATCTGTTGTTCCACTTCCATCTTTGCAAATCCTAACATTTAG